>JANOEZ010000594.1:0-2785 GCA_031413335.1 Nitrospirota bacterium | reverse complement strand
ACCGGCTGGCGCAGGGCGGCATTAATTTTCTCCTGATCCGGCGCTTCACGGAGCATGAAATCACCCAGGACCTCACGTCCGTCGCCCTGTTCCCGGACTCGCGCCATCTCATCCTGGATGACGGAGGCGCCGGCGCCTGGTCGGCCATCCCGCTCGCCCAGACCTCGCCGCAAAGCCGCGCGGTGATGAATGCGCAGGGAGGCGCCTTTAAAATTGACGACAAGGCGGATGTGAAGGGTCCGCTGCCCCTGGCGGTGGCGAGCACGCCCAAACAACAGGCGGCGGAAGGCCGGCACCAGCCGGCGGTCGTCATCGTCGGCAATTCGTCGTTCGCCAGCAACGCCTATCTCAACTTTCCCGGCAATACCGACTTTCTGCTGCATGCGATGGGGTGGCTGGCTGAAGAACGCAACCTGATTTCCATCACGCCCAAGGAACCGGCCATGCGCCCCTTCGTGCCCAATCCGGCGCAGGAACGCACGCTCTTCTATGTCCAGGTACTCCTGCTGCCCGCGCTGACGGTCTTCTGGGGCATTGCGACATGGCGGAGACGGCGCCGCCTTTGAACCAATGAAGCGCTACGGCTTCACCCTCGCGATGGCGGCAGTGCTGACCGGACTCGCCGCCTATCTCTCTGTCGTCGAGTTGCCCTCCGAACGCCGGAAACTCCAGACCGACGCACAGACCAGGAAACTCCTTTCCTTCGAGGAACGCGCCATTACCGGCTTGACGGTCCACAGCTCCGCCGGCGGGCCCGATATCGTCCTGGCTCCCGATGACACACGGGTCTGGACCATCACCGCCCCGATTCATACCGGCGCCGACACGCGCGAGGTACACGATCTGCTGCGGGCCCTGCTGCTCGGCACCGTCACCCGGGTGATCGAGGAACAAGCGGCCTCGCTGGCGCCTTTCGGTCTGGAACATCCTGCCGTCACGCTGACCATCGTCGCAGGCGACCTCCGGGAAACGCTGTCGCTGGGCGACATCGGACCGATTTCGTCCACCCTCTACGCCATGCGGGCCTCGGACAAACAGGTGCTGCTCACCGACCTGCCGCCGAAAATTCTGCTGACCAGGACCCTGGCAGGCCTGCGGAAAAAAGAAGTGCTGTCGGTGGCGCAGGATCAGATCGAGCGGCTGCGGCTGAGCAATCCCAGAACCGAAGTGCTGCTGGAACGGCTCGACGAAAAGAACAAGAAAAAATGGCAGGTGCGGTCCCCCATCGAGGCCAGGGCCGACCAGCCGGCCGTCAGAAATCTCCTCATCAAGCTGGAGGACTTGAAAGCGCTGGCTTTTGTGGACGCGGGGCCGGCGCGCGACACACTGGCCGCGCGGCTCGGTCCGCCGCTGGTGAAAATCACCGCCACCACCGGCGGCACGGATCAGGTCCTGAAACTCTACCAGCCGAATCCGTCCAGTGGAGAAGCCTATGCCACCACCACCCCGGGGGCGCCGATTTACAAAGTGAATCCGACGGCCATCCAGGACTTTACGAAAGACCTCTTCGCCTTGCAGGACAAGCGGCTGCTGGGAGTGGACATGAACGACGTCGCCAGGCTCTCGGTCAAAACCAGAGACGCGCGGTACGTTCTGGTCAATGAGAATGTCGAGGAATGGGCGCTCGAAGACCAGCCGGGAAGAACACTGAACCAGCAGACCGCCGGCCTGTTCATCTCCCGTGTCGTGGACTTGCCGGCCGAATTACGGATCGTCAAGGATCCAGGGCCGCTCGCCCCCTACGGGCTCTCGTCGCCGGCTGCGGAATTCGTCGTGACCGCCAAAGATGGAAAAACCACGCACCGGCTGATCCTGGGCAACAAGACCAGCGGCCTGGTCTACGCCATGGGCAGCGGCCTCCCCGGCATCTACCAGGCCCGCTCCGACCTGCTCATGCAGATTCCAAGCAAAGACTCTCTCTTCGCCAAGCCCATCTCTGAAAAGGCCCCGTCCCCCTAAATTATCTTGCTTCGGCAAGCGGACATTCGTATAGTCGGACGTCCGTCGCATCCCCTAACCACTTCGCCCAGGAGGAGAGCCCAATGATGACCCCACGTTCCGGAGCATGGGCGCTGCTGTCCATCTCTGTTCTCTTGACTGCAGCCTGCGCCTCGAATGGCGGATCTTCCGCAGGGATCGACGGCGTTGCCGCCGGTTCCATCAGAGACAGCCTGAGTGCCTGCATGGGCCGGATTCCGAGCGACGCCACCTCAGGCCAGCGCATGCTGGCAGAACAAAGCTGCGAGCGCGACCAGGCGAGCCGGAAGAAGTAGCCCCGCAGCGAATCCCAACCCTTCGCCATTGATCTCCATGTCCAGCCGCCCCGCGGCTGGACATTTTTCTTTTCAGCATCCCGATAGACTTTGGAACAGCCATTCGGTATCGTAGCAGTACGCCCCCGTAGCTCAGTTGGATAGAGCAAGAGTTTCCTAAACTCTGGGTCGCACGTTCGATTCGTGTCGGGGGCACCACCCCGCGCTTGCGAGGTCAAGCGCCCTCAAAATCTGGGGGCGCTTGAGTAAACCCACAAGTGGTTTTACTGCTCGCTCGCTTGGGCCGGAAAACCGTTCTTCGCGTATAACGCCGCCGGAGAAAACCCTTCAGTGCGGCTGGAATTTCCGTAGGCGCTTGGCCCGCGTCCCTCCGCCCCCCCAATAGTCAGGAACCCGAAGAACATGCTTTCCTGCAACTCTTGCCGACGCGGACTCAAGTAGGTTACAGTGCGGGGGAATTGGCACGATGATTTCTGACATCGTGTCCCCTATAGAAAATCACGGAGACCACC
>JANOEZ010000593.1:0-3722 GCA_031413335.1 Nitrospirota bacterium | reverse complement strand
TGCCGCTGGTAAAGTTCAGGATTGGCGCAAGTGTGATCTTTTCCTGAGCCTCAACTGTGATGCCTTGGCCATCACGCGTCACTTGCACATGATCAAAGAGGCTGAGATTCCGCACCCGCCGCTCAAACTCCTCAACCTCCGCTCTGGTGAACTGAGCCGGCACGGGTCGAGGCAGCAACCGGATGATGGTTTCCTGTTTCGTATGGATGAGTCCCTCAATACGGACAGCATCAATTTGCACGGTTTCGCCGTCCACGATACCGTTTGCAGCCAGGGCGCAGGGGAGTGGTGTTGCGTGTGCAAGCATAAATGCCAGGCTAAACGCTGGGATGAAGCGAAAGAGAATATGGGGACCACCGGAAACGATATAGACGTGTCGCATCACAGGCCTCCGTATGACAAATGCGAACCGCTCGTCCCTCAACAGGACGAGCGCATGCGTGGAGACGCTGGATGGGTCTAAATGCGAAGAGGCACGGAGAAGGAAACGGGTCTGCTTCGGGGTGGTCGATGATGTGGAGGGACAGCTCTCAGGGCCGTGTTGACTGGCACATGCCCCGCAGTGGAGAAGGCATCGAGATCCACTGCCTGGGACGCCATGACGGTGTCAGTGGCTGAACCACCCGCACGCTGCGACGGCATGAGCAGATGTTCGGCAGCGTTGTCCGGTTCTTCGGTCGTTGCTTGGGCGTCGGCCGTCATGTCCGGCTCTTCGAACACCAAGTCGACCACCAAGTCAGCCGTGGTACAGGCAGAGATCAGGAGCGCGAGCCACCCGATAACCAGCATGTGAGACATCATCCGAAAATGCATGGTGAGAGTATAGAGTAGGATGGAAAACTTTTCAAATATGGCTGACCCGCTTGGTCACGGTTTTGGTCACGATTCCCAGTCAGCCTCAATCTCTCTCCATCACAACCCAATCAGCATTTTCGATAGAATCCACGCGGGTTTCGTAGCAGTCCATCACACACAATCGTCATCGGTCGTAATGGGTAGAGGTTGGACTTCGGATCCGAGGGTTGGGGGTTCAAGTCCCTCCGGGCGCACCAGCCTTCGCGGCCGCGAAGGCTGCCCGCCATAGCTTTAGCGAAGGCGGGCGAAACTCCTCTGCCGCTTCGGCCGGCAAGCCACCCCGCACTTCGTGTGAGCCAGCGGCTCTTCTCAGTTTTTAGCAATTGACGTAGGCGGAAAAATCCCTCATCCTGCTGCTCCCTTATCTTCTCACCCAGGAGGCCCCCATGGTAAGCAAGGCCGGAATAAAAACATTAGTTATTGCGTTCACCACACTGATCGTCGCCGTGCCAATCGTCTGGGCGGCAGATGCGCAGGAAATTGCCGCGCAGGCCGTACTGGAAACGATCAAGGCGGTGCGGACAGTCTACAGCAAGCAGATTATCGAACAGGTGAAGAAGGCCGGTGTGAAGCCGAGCGAGAAGTGGCAAAGCGACGATCATGCGGTGATGCTCAACGCACAGTTCGTCAAGGCGATCGGGGCGGAGATTAAAGGGTTCGAATTGGGCCTGGTCGGCCTGCAGCCGATCTACAAGTCCAATACACCCAAGACGCCGGCGGAAACAGATGCGTTAAAAAAACTGGCGGCCAATCCAAGCCAGCCGATTCTGACGTTTACGGATGGCAACCAGGTCAAGGGTCTCGCGGCGGATTTCGCGGTCACGAAGGGCTGCGCCGATTGCCACAACGCGCATCCGGACAGTGCGAAGAAGGATTGGAAGCAGGGCGACCTGATGGGCGCCGTCATCGTACGCTTTAACAAGTAGCGCTGGAATTCAGTCAGAGAAAAGCCGGAGCGGGTTCATGCCCGTTCCGGCTTTTCTGTTTGTTCTTCCAGGGTCTTAAGGTCCGAATCGCATACCGAAGAGGACCGACACGCTGGTGGTGTCCCGATCCAGCGAGGGGGACATCCGGATGTCGTGCAGGTTGACCATGATGGTGTTCGAGAACGCGAGCCTTGGCGTGGCCTGATATTCGAACGACACGCCGAGGGGAATATACTGGCTGGTATCGCTGTCCGAAATACGACCAGCGCCACTGCCCTTGTCCAAATCGGCATGGATGAACCCGATGCCGGCAAAGGGCACGATGTTGAATCGATCGTTGACAGGGTAGTGATACCGGAACGCGCCGGCAAAGGCATACTGCTTGAGATCGCCGGTCGGCACCCATTGAAACATCGGCCCGATTGAAAATTCCTTGGCCATGTAATAGTCGGCCTGGAAATTCAGCGCAAAAACCGTGTCGTTCGTCGTTCCGGCGATGAATCCCACATCGGTGCCGAAGCCCCAGCCTTTGTCTTCCGCCTGCGCGCAGTCCCAGCCGCCCATTGCGAGCGACAGCATCAGCACGGCCACGCCGGCGTGAATCTTCCCTTTCTCCATTGTGATGATCCTCCTGCGTCTAGACAATCCCTGTCCGATTGTATACCACACGATCTTCAGACCGACAAGGTGACCGGACGCTGGCGGTTGCGCTATGCTGCGCCAGTGTGTGAGGGCCATCGATGCCGCGATTGTCGCCGACCGACGCTGCGCAGAACTTCCATGCGATTATTTCCCGCGCCCTTTCCGGGGCCGCCCTGGAGGATTATGGCCTGTCCGTGTCCCGCGAGCAGGGCGATCAGATCCTGCGCGAGCTGCTGTCCCTGTGCCTTTTCTGGGCCTGGTCGGCGCTCGATGCGGGATTGTCCGACACGAACCGCGACCGCGCGTGGGACGCGCTCGTGCAGCGCGTGAGGGAAGCCTGGGTGCCTGAACTGGGTCTCCCGCAGCAGACCCTCGACAGCTATCCCGCCGAGTTGGCGCAGCGGCAGCGCTTCTATGGAAGCCTGGCGCGGGAAGGCGGCAACCCTGTGGCGATCGCGACCGAAGCCGCCGGCTTGCTGGAAACAGAGTCCCTCATCGAACCGGAAGACCGCCTGAAGCTGCTGGCGCTGATGGTCGACCTGGTGCCGGTGGACGAATTGGGCGAAGCGGTCGAGGGACTGGAAATTACCGACTAGCGGTCTTCAGACTTACAGATAGCGGTGGCTTAATACCTTCCCGTCTGTATCGAACTCATACAACAGCGGCGCGCCGGTGGGGATGTTCAACTCCAGAACGGCTTCCCTGGACAGCTGGTCCAGCTGCATGATCAGCGCGCGCAGGCTGTTGCCGTGGGCGGCGATCAGAATGTTCTTTCCGGCCAGAATCTGAGGCCGGATATGCTGCTCGTAGTAGGGCAGGACGCGGTCAGCGGTATCTTTCAGGCTCTCACCGCCGGGCGGGCGCACATCGTAGCTGCGCCGCCAGATCTTGACTTGCTGCTCGCCATACTTCTGCGCCGTCTCGGTCTTATTCAATCCCTGCAGCTCGCCGTACATGCGCTCGTTGAGCGCTTTGTCCTTGTCAATCGGAAGGCCGGTCTGACCGAGCACCTCCAGCACGATCGCCAGCGTGTCGATCGCGCGTTTGAGCACGGACGTATAGGCCCGATCGAACTTCGTGCCGGCCAGTTTTTGTCCGGCGGCCTTCGCCTCCTGCTCACCTTTCGGCGAGAGCGGCACGTCGACCCAGCCGGTGAACCGGTTTTCAAGATTCCACTGTGATTCGCCGTGCCGCAGCAATACGAGTTTAGACATGAGCCAGACCTCTAACTCGTTCTTCGTCACTCGTGTTCTCGGATAACGAATGACGGATAACGGATGACGCTTTTATACGCACTCG
>JANOEZ010000592.1:0-4798 GCA_031413335.1 Nitrospirota bacterium | reverse complement strand
TCCATCGGTGAGCCGGGTACACAGTTGACCATGCGGACCTTCCATATCGGGGGCACGGCCAGTAAGGTGGTGGCGCAGACGGTTCTGGAGGGCAAGCATGCCGGGAGCCTCCGCTTTATGAGTTTCGATGCCAAGAAGAATATCGATATCCATAATAGCGGGATTGCGGTCAAGAACAAGGACGGCGAATGGGTGGTGATGAATCGCAACGCCAAGATTGCGATTCATGATGAAACCGGCCGTGAGCGGGAAAAATATCCGGTTGTGTATGGGGCCAGAATCAAAGTGAAGGACGGAGAGCGTGTGGCAGTTGGACAGAAACTGGTGGAGTGGGATCCCTATTCGCTCTCGATTCTGACTGAAGTCGGTGGGCGGGTTGCCTTTGGAGACATCGTCGAAGGCGTCACCATGAAGGATGAATTCGATGAAGTCACCGGTTTGTCCCGCAAAGTCGTGATCGAGCAGGCAGGTGCGACGCTCCGCCCGCGTATTTCGATCAAAGACGAAGGCGGAAAGACTTCCAAGGTGTCGGCAGTCGGTTCAGTGGCTCGCTACTTGTTGCCGGTGGGCGCGCACATCTTTGTGGAAAAGGGGGCGAGGGTTCATCCTGGTGATGTGTTGGCGAAAATTCCGAGGGAGACGACCAAGACGAAGGATATCACCGGCGGCTTGCCGCGCGTGGCCGAGCTGTTCGAGGCGAGAAAGCCGAAGGAGCAGGCTGTCATCAGTGAAATCGACGGCGAGGTATCGTACGACGGGTTTGTCAAGGGCATGCGGAAAGTGCTGGTCGACAATAAGGTGGGGGACGTGAAGGAGTACTTTATCCCGAAGGGTAAACACGTCAACGTGCACGAGGGTGATTGGGTGCGCGCCGGTGAGCCTTTGATGGACGGCTCGGCCAATCCGCACGACATTCTCGACGTGTTGGGGCCGAAGGAATTACAGAAGTATCTGGTGGATGAAGTCCAGGACGTCTACCGGCTGCAGGGTGTGTCCATCAACGATAAGCACATCGAGATTATCGTCCGGCAGATGCTGCGCAAGGTGAGAATCGAAGATCCGGGCAATACGGAGTTTTTGCCCGGCAGTCAGGTGAACAAATTTGTGTTCGAAGACGAAAATGAGCGCGTACTGGCCAAGGGCGGAACGCCTGCGCTGGGCAAGCCGGTATTGCTGGGTATTACGAAGGCCGCGTTGACGACGGACAGCTTCATTTCTGCCGCGTCGTTCCAGGAGACCACACGCGTGCTGACCGAGGCGGCGATCAATGGCCGCATAGATACGCTGCAGGGTCTGAAGGAAAATGTCATCGTCGGACGCCTTATCCCGGCTGGAACCGGTTTCACAGAGTACCGGGATACGTTTGTCATCAGTCAGAAAGACGAAGTGCCTGCAGTATTAGAGAGCCAGGCCGTTGGAATCGGGCATGAAAGCGCACCGGGCGGGGAAGCCTCCGGTGGATGAGGCCGGTGCAGAAACTGGCTCCTTGACAGACAGAAACTTCCTCTTTATAATCCAACGGCTTTACGCATTTTGCTGGTTTTGAGACTGATAAGAAGGGAATCGAGTTAAGCCATGCCAACGATTAATCAGCTTGTGCGCCACGGGCGCGTGTTGGTGCGGGGCAAGACGAAGAGTCCGGCGCTCAAGCAGTGTCCGCAGAAGCGGGGAGTCTGTGTCCGGGTCTATACCTCGACTCCGAAGAAACCGAATTCGGCAATCAGGAAGGTCGCGCGGGTGCGCCTCACAAACGGTATGGAGGTCACCACCTATATCCCTGGGGTTGGCCATAATCTTCAGGAGCACTCGATTGTGTTGGTTCGCGGCGGCCGCGTGAAGGATCTGCCGGGAGTGCGCTACCACATCGTGCGCGGCACATTGGATGCGTCCGGTGTCGCCAATCGCAAGCAGGGCCGATCGAAGTATGGGGCCAAACGGCCGAAGTAATCAGCAAGCAATATTTTCTTAAGGCCAAGCAATGCCACGGCATCAAATATTCGGACAGCGTGAAGTACATGCGGACGCCCGTTATCACGACAAGCTGGTGACCAAATTCATCAATGTCCTGATGTCGAGCGGGAAGAAGAGCACGGCCGAGCGGGTGTGTTATGGGGCGTTCGATCTTGTTCAGGAAAAAACTGGCGGGGATCCGTTAAAAGTGTTCAAAGCGGCCGTTGACAACGTCAAACCCGTCGTGGAAGTCAAGTCTCGGCGCGTCGGCGGGGCCTCCTATCAGGTGCCGGTCGAAATCCGTCCGGTTCGCCGCATGGCGCTTGCGATGCGCTGGATTGCGGAGTACTCGAAGGCGCGGGGCGGGAAGAGCATGCGAGAGAAGCTGGCCGGGGAATTGCTCGACGCCGCCAACAATACGGGCGCATCGGTGAAGAAGCGGGAAGACGTGCATCGTATGGCGGAGGCCAATAAGGCCTTCGCGCATTATCGCTGGTAGCGTCGTTTCTCTCGTGCTGCAGTTAGGCCACGCTGCTGATGCATCGGTGGGTCCTGTGCATTGCAGCGAAGTCGGTGGCTCGACACTGCAGCATCGTTATTTGTAGAGCCCGGATGGAGATTGAGTAGAGACTGGAAATGGCAAGGCAGACACCATTAGAGCGGACGCGGAATATCGGCATCATGGCGCACATCGATGCCGGCAAGACGACGACCACGGAGCGCATCCTGTATTACACCGGGGTGTCGCACCGGATGGGTGAGGTCCACGATGGCGCGGCCACCATGGATTGGATGGAGCAGGAGCGCGAGCGCGGCATTACGATCACGGCGGCTGCGACGACCTGTTTCTGGAAAGACCACCGCATCAATATTATCGATACGCCTGGGCACGTGGATTTTACGATCGAAGTCGAGCGTTCCCTGCGGGTGTTGGATGGAGCCGTGGCGGTGTTTGATTCTGTGCAGGGGGTCGAACCCCAGTCGGAAACGGTCTGGCGGCAGGCGGACAAGTACAACGTGCCACGGATCGCGTTCATGAATAAAATGGATCGGATCGGGGCGGATTTTTACGCCGGCGTGAAATCCATGGTGGACCGGCTTGGCGCAAATCCTGTTCCCATTCAGTTGCCGATCGGCCGGGAAGCGGAGTATCGCGGGTCCGTGGATCTTGTGATGATGAAGGCGTACTTGTACGACGACGAAACGCTCGGCGCGAAGTATGCCGTCGAAGACATCCCAGCCTCAATGACCGATGTGGCCAAGGAGTACCGAGAGAAAATGCTCGACGCGGTGGCCGAATTCGACGAACAGGCCATGGAAAAATATCTCCACGGCCAGTCGCTCTCGGTCGAGGAAGTCAAGCGGGCGATCAGAGCCGGCACGATCTCACTGAAGATCACGCCGGTGCTCTGTGGGTCGGCCTTTAAGAACAAGGGCGTGCAACAGTTGCTCGACGGCGTGGTGGAGTACCTGCCTTCGCCGCTCGATATTCCTCCGGTGGTCGGTATCGAGCCTGGGACCGACAAAGAAGTGAAGCGAGCGCCGAGCGACAGCGAGCCGTTTTCCGCGCTGGCTTTTAAAATCATGACGGATCCATTTGCCGGGCAGCTCACGTTTTTCAGAGTATATTCCGGAACCCTCAAGACCGGCACGACTGTGCTCAATATCACGAAGGGCACGAAAGAGCGGATCGGTCGGCTGCTGAAAATGCATGCCAATAAGCGGGAAGAAATCGATACGGTGTATGCGGGCGATATTGCGGCTGCGGTCGGTCTGAAGGGAGCGACGACCGGGGACACGTTGAGCGATGAGAAGCACCAGGTGTTGCTCGAGGTCATGAAGTTTCCCGAACCGGTCATTGCCATGGCCATTGAGCCGAAAACCAAACCGGATCAGGAAAAGATGGGCGTGGGGCTGCAGAAGCTGGCGCAGGAAGACCCGTCGTTCCGCGTGCGGACAGACGAGGAAACGGCGCAGACGATTATCTCGGGCATGGGCGAGTTGCATTTGGAAATCATCGTGGATCGCCTGTTCCGCGAATTTAAGGTGGAGGCCAACGTCGGCAAGCCCGAGGTGGCCTACAGGGAGACGATTCGGAGGTCGGCTGAGGCGGAAGGCAAGTATATCAAACAGACCGGCGGGCGTGGCCAATATGGTCATGCGTGTATTACGGTGGAACCGCTTGAGGCCGGCAAGGGCTTTGAGTTCGTGAACGATGTGGCCGGCGGCGCGATCCCCCGCGAGTTCATCCCGGCGATTGAAAAGGGCATCAAGGAGCGGATGGAAACGGGTGTGCTGGCTGGTTATCCAGTCCGTGATATTCGTGTGACGCTGACGGATGGTTCCTATCACGATGTGGACTCCAATGAAATGGCTTTCAAAATTGCCGGTTCCATGGCGTTTCAGGATGCCTGCAAACGGGCGGATCCGGTGCTGCTTGAGCCGATCATGAAAGTGGAAGTGCTTGTCCCGCAGGAATTCATGGGCGACGTGATCGGGAATCTCAATGGGCGGCGCGGCAAGATCCATGGCATGAAGGTGCGTGCCGGTTCGCAGGCGATCGATGCGGCCGTTCCGCTCAGCGCCATGTTCGGCTATTCGACGGATTTGCGGTCGCGTACGCAGGGGCGCGCGACGTACAGCATGGAATTCGACCGGTACGAGCAGGTGCCGAAGCAGATTGCGGAAGAGATTATCGCCAAAAATCGCGGCGAATAGGAACCTCATAAGGAGCTGAGCTATGGCGAAGGGCAAGTACGAGCGGCGCAAGCCGCATGTGAACGTGGGGACGATCGGGCACGTGGACCACGGCAAGACGACGCTGACCTCGGCGTTGACGAAGATTTGT
>JANOEZ010000591.1:0-4285 GCA_031413335.1 Nitrospirota bacterium | reverse complement strand
CATCATACTGACGAAGCATGCGAAAAAAGCCGGCGCAGACGGGGCGCTCCTGATCACGCCCTATTACAACAAGCCGACCCAGGAAGGTCTCTACCGCCACTATAAAGCGGTGGCCGAGGCGGTGGACCTGCCCATCGTGCTGTACAACATCCCGGGACGGACCAGCGTGAACATGCTGCCGCCGACCGTGGCTCGTCTGGCATCCTTCAAAAACATCGTGGCGATCAAGGAGGGCAGCGGCTCGCTGCAGCAGGTGTCGGATGTGATTCAGGCCTGCGGCGAGCGGATGACGGTGCTCTCCGGAGACGACGCGCTCACCCTGCCCATGATGGTGCTCGGCGCCAAAGGCGTGATCACCGTCACGGCCAACATCGCGCCGAAAGACATGGCGAAAATGACGGAGGCCTTCACGGCCGGCAAGCTGGCGGAGGCGCGGAAGCTGCACTATAAAATGTCGCCGTTGTTCGCCGCCCTGTTCTACGAAACGAATCCGATCCCGGTCAAGGAAGCGCTGGGCATGATGGGCAAGTGCTCCGCGGAGCTGCGCCTGCCGCTCTGCCCGATGGCCGCCGATACGCGGGAAAAACTGGCGCGTGCGTTGAAAGATTACGGACTCATTTGACGTGATCCGTGAACCGTGATCCGAGGATGCACGGTCGGACTCTTGGCTTTACGGTTAACGGTTCACGAATGACGGATAACGAGGCATTGGAATGATTAAAGTGATTATCGCGGGCACGGCCGGGCGCATGGGCGCCAGACTGGTAGCGCTCATGGAGGAATCCGCGGCGCTGACGCTCGTGGCCGCCGTCGAGAAAAAGGGGCATGTCGCGGTGGGAGAGGACGCCGGCGAGCTGGCCGGCTGCAGCTCGAACCTGGTCATCATCGAGGACGACCTTTCGGCCTGCATCGGGCGGGGCGACGTCATCATTGAGTTTTCATCCCCCCAGGCCACGCTGGAGCACATGCGGATCGCGGCGACGCACCACAAGGCGATGGTGATCGGCACCACGGGGTTTTCCGTTCCTGAGATGGACGAACTCCGGTCACTGGCCAAGCAGTTGCCCTGCATGCTTTCACCCAACATGAGCGTGGGCGTCAATCTCTTGTTCAAGGTGATCGCCGAGATGGCGAAAACGCTGCTCGATGACTACGATATCGAGGTGATTGAAGCCCATCACCGCCTGAAGAAGGACGCCCCCAGCGGGACGGCCTTGAAAATGGCGGAAGTGCTGGCCAAAGCCACCGGGAGGGATCTGGCACAGTCCGCGGTCTACAGCCGCAAGGGCATGATCGAACGCAAACGGGGTGAGATCGGCATCCAGACGATTCGCGCCGGTGACATTGTCGGCGACCACACGGTCATTTTCGGCGGGATGGGGGAACGGCTCGAGTTGACCCACCGGGCGCAGAGCCGCGACACCTTCGTGCGCGGCGCGCTCCGCGCGGCGCGCTGGGTCGTCAAGCAGCCGCCGGGGCTCTACGACATGCTGGACGTCCTGGAGTTGAAATAAAGAAGAGCGGCGACGCTCTTCACCCAGCCGTCCGCACTATCCCTTCGGCAGCAGCACCCCGAACATGACGCCGATGATGACGACGGCGCCGGCAATCGTCACGTTCTTGTTGTTGAACGTGTCGTGCACGCCGTAGATCAGGATCGCGGAGATGATCGAATAATAGATCTGCGCGATCCCCTTGTAGCCGCCGCCCGCACCCTCCGCCCAGGCAAGAGCCGGCGTCAGGGCGAGTGCCAGTCCTGTCAGAGTCCCAACGAATCGTCTCATCGCGTATTCCTCCTTGCGAGATGTGCACTGCGTGAACAGCCGGGCTTGAAAACACAGACGCCCTGGAACGCACATCGGCGCTCCAGGGCGTCTGCCATTGGATGCTGGAATTGTCGGACGGTTGGTGAGTGGCCTACCCCGGTTCCATTGGCGAGCCTCTCAGATGGTTATTGAAGCGGTAGCCTGCGCTTCCCGGACTCTCGTGTCAATATTTCATGGGCGTGCAGGGAAGGAACCGCGAGAAGACCGGAAAGGGACTACTCCTGATGGGCTGTGGCCCGGCTGGGTTTGAATGCAGGCGCGGTGACGGTGACGCCGCAGGCATGGCAGACGATGGCCTGCTTCCCCCGCTCATAGCTGATGAGGCAGGTGCAGCGGGGACAGCAGAGCAGGGCCGTCAGGGGCACGCTCGAGAGTTTGGTGACAGTCGGTTTCATGCGTTCTTCCTGCCAGGGGATGCGCTGGGCAGAGTCATCCCCTTACGCACCACAGGCTTCAGCCAATCAAATGGATACAATGGACTCGCGTGAAGCGGTTCCGCCGACGTCCGCTCGTCACGATTCAGGAGTGCGGGAACCTGCTACTCAGCGGATAGCGAGGGCGCGTGCCGTCAACGGGCGGGGTTCAGCCTCTGCTGGCTTCCGCCGTCCGCAGTTCAGACACGCATAGACGGTGATGGCCAAGCCGGCTTCCATATCCACGGCCCGCTCCAGCCTGAACATCCCTTTGCATTTATCGCAAGCTTTCATACTCGTACTGTAACACGCGTCTACCGGCCTGACCATTGTTCAGAAGTCCCTTCTCTACAGGGCAAAGGGCCTCTACCCCCAAAGGCCTATGGGCCGTTTGGTCCCCTCTGGCTTACAGAGAGAGGCGTTTCTTGACGCTTCGACGGAGCGTCAATCCTGAGCAAGCCCCGTCCGTAAGGGCGGGCAGTCGAAGGATTGACAGGCTTGGCAGCGCCTCGTACGATGAGGCGCGGGTGGGAGAGGTTGCCAAGCCAATGGGTGTGCTTCGATTGATGCTGGTTGCCGGAGTGCTCGTAGCAGGCTATTTCCTGTTACGGAGCGCGATCAAGGAGTTCCGGGGGCTCAAGGGGCCGGCGCAGCCGCTGACCACTAAGAATGAGATGGTGCAGGACCCGGTCTGCAAGACCTATGTGCCGAGAGGTTCCGCCATATCGGCCGACATCGGCGGCCAGACCTATCTCTTCTGCAGCCGCGACTGCGCAGACACCTTCCAGAAACAGCCCAACAGATAGGCCCCAAGATCGTCGAAAGTCGTAAAGTCCAAAGTCTTAAAGTCCCATTAGACTTGAAGACGTTATGACGTGATGACTTTCGGACATCCCTAACATCCGGAATAGCTCGACGTGCTCAGCTTCCCTTCTTTGTCGAATTTCAGCGTGATCTGGCACTCGGTGGGAGTAAAGTTGCCCAGGAGTGCGCCGGTCTTGCCGCCGGAAATCCGGAAATAGGTCCAGGTTTCTCCGCCGAAAAACCGGGGCGCCTTGCCGGTCGGCTCGCCCCAATTTTTCTCGAACCAGACTTTCTCCTTGCCTTCCAGTTCGGCTGGTTTCAGAGATGCATCCAAATAGGGATTCCCTCCGCAGCCGGCCAGCAACCCGGCTGTCAGGCTGACCGCCAGGAATACTCCAAGTAGTCGATATGTCATGCCATCTCCTTTACATGCCCCAGAAGCACGTGACGCGTACCTGGATTCTAACCGCCGCCTGAAACCCTGTCAAAGTTGCGTTCAGGGCCGGATGCTCCTACAATAATCACACGAACAAACCGATACCGTGACAGCGTCTCTCGGGTACGAAAGGAGCCGGTCATGAAACTCTTTCTCGACACCGCCAATGTGAAGGAAATTTACGAAGCCGCAAATCTCGGCATCCTGGACGGCATCACGACCAACCCGTCGCTGGTGGTCAAGGAAGGTCGCAGCTTCAAGGAAATGCTCCAGGAAATCTGCAAGATCGTGGACGGCCCGATCAGCGCGGAAGTGGTCAGCATCGAAGCCGACGCGATGGTGAAAGAAGGACGGGAGCTCGCCAAGATCCACAAGAACATCGTGGTGAAGGTGCCGCTCATTCCGGAGGGCATCAAAGCCACGAAGAAGTTCGCCTCAGAGGGTATCCGCGTCAACGTGACGCTCTGTTTCTCTCCCACTCAGGCCCTTCTGGCCGCCAAGGCCGGCGCCTGGTGCGTGTCGCCCTTTATCGGCCGGCTGGACGACATCGCCTCAGACGGGATGGGGCTGATCCGCCAGATCCTCACCATTTACAAGAATTACGACTACAAGACCTTCGTGCTGGTTGCCAGCGTGCGACATCCGCAGCATGTCGTGGACGCGGCCCTGGCAGGCGGGCTCCGATGGAGAAGGTTCCGGTGACTTTGGTCCCTTCGACTTTCAGAACGAGCGGGGATTCGAGCATTTCGTCATTCGGCCCCTTCATTCGCCAAGTCCAATCACCGGAGAGATTGACCGGACGCGCC
>JANOEZ010000590.1:0-3594 GCA_031413335.1 Nitrospirota bacterium | reverse complement strand
ACCAGACCGATTCACCCCATTTAGCCCGTCGCGCTTCGGGGTCTCTAAACACGCGCAGGGGGAGACCATCTAGCCCGCCCTCAGGGAGAAGGCAGAAGAATGATGGACAGTCCAGCGAGAATAGGCTCCCGCCGATTTTATTTGCTAAGACCAATCTTTGGGCAAAGCTGTTTGAGAGGACACTTGCCGCATGACGGTGCTTTCGAAGTACAAAATTCACGCCCCAATGAGATGAAATTCACATGCAGTGAAAATCGAAGTTCACCCGGAATCATTGACTGAAGTAAATCTTCATCGAACTCTTCTGAATCTATCCAGCCCAACCTTTGAGCTACACGGCGGCAATGGGTATCAACTGGAAACACCTTCCTTCCAAGGGAATATAACATCACGCAGCGTGCTACTTTTTTCCCAACTCTCGGCAGCGATGTAAGGAATTCCTCACATTGCACATCTGACATTTTATGCAATGGGGATAGGGATGGTCGACCAAAACGATCGTTGAGTATTCCAATGATGGATTTGATGGCTGTTGCTTTTTGAGTGAATTGTCCCCCGATATAAATTGGCTTGGCAATTTCTTGAATGGAAGCTCTTAAAAGGTCTGCATAGCATGGGAAACGATTTTTGAAGGACCGGTAAGTCTGCGAGTAGACAGCCTCGGTTGTCGTAACGCTCAGAAGGATAAAGATAAGTTCGTCCAGCGGATTATTTTTGTTGCAATGAGGAAAATCAAAATATCGGCGTTGAAGCAAATTCGCAATTTTCTTTTGTGAAGAACAACGCAATGTTTCCTCTTTTTCCATTTTACAGTCGGTGGCCGACTTTTCAGGTTTTGGGTCACACCGATATCCGCACGCCACGACCGGAACGCAAGGAATTCGGCTCGTAGTCCGTCTCATCTCAAGTGGTGGCAGGACCTTCCAAAAGTGGTTTTGATGTCGCGAACGCTTAGATAGAAAGTAGAAGGAATGGCTGGTCGCCAGACCAGCCAGATGATGAGCGCTCCAGAGCGCGGAACAGTCAGCAAACACAAGATACTTCCCTCTTCAACCGCAGTACAAGCAGATTGGGGAAAGCCCGAAATAATACCCGGAAAACTCCCTTGCGAAGAATGTATAGTCCTGAGGCAATGTGGGTGGTTAGGATTATGTATCCTTTACGGCGTAGATAACTGTGGCAGACTCACAACAACAGAAGATCGTATATTTATTTGGTGCGGGAGCAACTCATGCTGAGCTCGCAAACCTTGAGCCCAATCCTCAGGAAGATACATTTGAGAGGGAGCGAGGGCTCCTCATAGGCCACGTCTCCAGAAGGGTTATCGACATAGCCCAGAGCAGAAAAGAGTACCTATCTGATATCCAGATGATTTCGGGCTCAAATGCTCCTCTGAATATTGAATTATTAATAAGCCTTATTGAAAACAGTCGCATTAAAGAATCGGAAACGAAATCTCGCATATTGAAAACACTAGTAAGAGAAGATATCGAGGGCATCTTAAAGATGTCCGTGGTGGGGAAATTTTGCTTGCACAAGGCTTTATTAGAGCTACATCAACATAAAAAGGTGAAGGGGAAAGAAGAGCTGCTGGGCCTTATTTCACTAAACTACGATGCAGTCCTAGATAAAGCGTATGAGGCTATTTACAGCAACCCACCGAACTATTCCTTTTCCCTGACCGATGCCGTTTCCAATAAAAGCATCCCCCTGCTGAAATTGCATGGTTCTTTTAATTGGGAGGACGTTACAATACGTGGCAGAAAAAGAAGCGTTGATATCATTCCTTTGGGCGCCAGCAAGAATTATTTGCACCTGCCATACAACTTCATTTGGAGTCGCGCACTCGAACTCTTAATACAATGCGATGTACTTCGAGTAATAGGCTGCTCGCTGAGCCAAAACGATATGCACTTGATTGATTTGCTATTCAAGGCTCACATTGAAAAAGGCAAGGCGTTTGAAATTCAAATTATCAATTCAGACTCAGCAGGTGATAGGCTTCGAGACGATTACGGATTCTTCCCGGAGATTAAACCGCTTACCAAGATTGAACGTACATTAGTTCCAGAGGCCCAACCTCTTAATCCTTTCAAAATGTGGCTAGCGTATAAAGGCCGGAGCATGTTAAAGGAAAAGGAAGTTGAACGAACACAATATTTAAGAACAGTCATTGAGTAAATCGAGTACCCATCATGTCTACAATCAAAAGAGAAGTTTTATCAATCCCGATCAAGCGTTTCATAGATGATTACATCTATCGGATAGATATAGATGCTGACTACCAGAGAGAAAAGATATGGTCCAAAAGAAACCAGGAGGAGCTTTTGGATTCAATAATACACAATATCGATATACCGAAAATATACCTTGCCAAAGTCCGGGACGATGAACAGTTCGATTATGAGTGTATTGATGGAAAGCAAAGAATGACAGCCCTTTTGGGCTTCTTCAAGCCAGAGGATGGCGAAGATAACCCCTTAAGGGTCGGTGTCACAGGGGAGATGTATACATACCGACAGCTTAAGGACGAGCACCCTAAGCAAGCCGCCAAGATCGAGAATTTCGAATTAACTTTTGTTATTTATCATGGAATCGACAACGAAGAATTTCTTCGCCTTATCTTCAGAAGATTGCAGTTGGGGGTGAGACTTAATTCCGGCGAAACATTAAAAGCCCACTTGGGCACGATACGCGACTTCATCTTCAAAGAGATTGGGAATAATGGGCCTTTCTTCCGATACACAAAGTTATCTGACAAAAGATCTTCCAGGCCGTTCACATTGGCCCAGATTTGCATTAACTCGTTCGAGCGAAGTGAAAATGGCACATTTTGCAGGGCAAGACTCAGCGACCTGGAAGAGTTCTTTAAAGACCACGCCTCCCTAGAGAAGGATGATGAGAAATTACATCGAATCAAAGAAGTTCTCACCATTATGGACAAGGCCTTTAGAGAGCAAGCTGAAGCTATTTCGAGTAGGGCTGCTGCCGTGTCAGCGTATTTGTTTGTGGAGGGTTTATATATAAAGAAGAAAACAGATTTAATCCCGCAATTTGTAAAATTCTATTTCAAGTTACTAGATGAGATTAAAAAGGATATGGAGTCGCTCCGTAAATACGAAATACCCAGGAACTCTACTGTATTGGAGAAATTCCAAAAATATATTTTGCAGGCATCGGTCGAACCATATTCAATACGAGAAAGAGATGAGTTCTTGAAAACGGCCTTCAAGCATTACCTGAATTCAAAAACTCAGGGGGAAATAATTCAAAATATGTCAGATTTTAATCGTGGCGCGAAGAAGCAATAACAAGCAAGCATTCCACGTCCAAAGCCTCTCTCATAAACTACAGAGCCACTGGGTAACAGAGGCAAGCTGATCCTCATCAGTAAGGTTTGCGGCATTCTCAATCGTTCCAGATCGAAGTGACTTCCAAATCTCTGCAGCCATTTTCACTTCGATGGCAGCTCCAATAAAGAAAATGTGTGGACTGGCTTTCCGCTTGGTGAAGGCCTTGCGAATCCGGTCCAAGGCAGCAATGGCTGTTTTCCAGTGCTCATCTGCACCTGCAGGATCGATTCCTCCCTTGAGC
>JANOEZ010000589.1:0-3600 GCA_031413335.1 Nitrospirota bacterium | reverse complement strand
GCTCCACCAGCCTGCCGACGGCAGGCGTGGAACACGCGAGACGTGCGGGACGCCCCCACCCTCTCCCTCCCCCACGAGTGGGGAGGGTTGGGGAGGGGGGAACCCTCGAACATTGCCCCGCGAACCGTTCGCGGGCTTCTGCGAATTCCTCCACGATCATGTCAATCGGCTTGGTGTCCACTTCCAGCGCCACGCCTTTTAGATTGGTCAGGCCCTTGTGATCGAGCACTTGTGCCAGCATCTCAGGGAGTACCTCCGGAATCGGCGCGCCGTGCGCGTCGATCCACAATGGCGGCTCGCCGGATGGGCAGGCTTCCAATGGCACGCTCGGATGCAGCGCCAGCCCGGCCATGTGAATCTCGACGACGCGCTCCAGCGGAAAGGCATCGAGGAATTCGGCCAGAAAATCCGCCAACGAACGCCGGCGCCACTCGCCCGTGTAGCGATAGACGGTCCAAAGGTGGCCGATGTCCAGCACCACGCCGCAGGGCGTGCGGTCGGTGACGAGACGGAAAAACTCAGCCATGGTCAGATCGCCGAAGCCCACATAGGTCAGCGGCGGCGTTTCGAGCAGGAACAGCGGGCCCATTCCATCTTGCGCCGGGATGGTCCGGTCCAGCCGCTGCTGCGCCTGCGCGATGTTTTCCGCCGTCACGTCGGCGCTCGCGGCTGTGAACAGCGCGGGCAAATAGGTCCCGAACGTATAGCCGGCCATCTGCTTGGCCGCGCATTCATGGTTCAACCAGTGGCTGCCGAGGATTCTGAGCTGTTCGGCGGCAGCGTCCAACTCGGCGTGAAAAGGAGAAAGTTGATCCGGATTCGGCTGGGTTACCCAAAGCCCTTCGGCATGGTACGAGAGCACTGTATCGGGCATGCGCCGGCGCAGCACTTCCAACGCGGTCGGCGTCGCCTTGAAGATTTCCAGATAGCCATAGTCCAGCCCGCGCCGGTTCAGTTCGTCCGCCAGTTCGAACAAGTCGGGCTGGTACACGTCCACGGACAGGCCCAGCCCGTGGTGCGGGATGCGGGCTGCCCGCTCAATAAATTCGTTGGTAATAGGGTTCATGTCCGTTCGCCTGTGACAGGAGAATACGGCACCCTGCCGCGCTTTGACAAGCAAAAGCCGCGCGGTTTTGACCGTTCCCCGTCAATGGGGTAAGCTCCTCGCATGGGCTCAGTTCCATCCTCGAAAAGCACGCGTGGCCGCCCGGCGCTGACCAACGAACAAATCCTCACGCAGGTCCAGGCGCTCCTGGATACCCCCGCCGACGACCTCCAGAAAATTCTGATCAAGGAAATGCTGATGACGGTCATCCGGCTCAAGGATGCGCCGCTCGACACGCTCGATCTGAAAATTCTCAACCGCACGCTGCGCGAACTACGGTACGCATTCAAAGTGTTCGGCCAGTACCGCGACCGCCGGAAAGTCAGCATCTTTGGCTCGGCGCGCACACAGCCCGGCGATCCGAATTATCTCCTGGCCACCGCGTTCGGCAAGCAGATCGTCGAGGCCGGCTACATGGTCATCACCGGCGCGGCCGACGGCATCATGGGCGCGGCGCAGGAAGGCGCGGGGCGCGAGCAGAGCTTTGGCGTCAACATCATGCTGCCGTTCGAGCAGGGCGCCAACGCAACCATTGCGGACGATCCGAAACTGATCAACTTTAAATATTTTTTCACGCGCAAGCTGATGTTCCTGAAAGAATCCCAGGCCGTGGCGCTGTTCCCGGGGGGATTCGGCACCCACGACGAAGGCTTCGAAGCCCTGACGCTCGTGCAGACAGGCAAGGCACCTCCGCAGCCGATCGTCTTTCTCCATGCGCCTGGCAGCGACTACTGGCACGAGTGGAACCGGTTCGTGACCGGCCAGTTGAAGGCGCGCAAGCTGATCAATGAGGAGGATATCGGACTCTACAAAATCTTCGACTCCGCCGAGGCGGCGGTGGACGAGATCGAGACGTTTTACCGTATCTATCATTCGCTCCGGTTCGTGGACCGGCTGCTGGTCATGCGGCTGAAGCGGCGCCTGACGGAGCAGCAGCTCGCCACGCTCAATACGGAGTTTGCCGACCTGCTGGACGCGGGCACCTTCGAGCAGCGGGCCGCGTTTCCCGACGAAGCCGAGGAACCGGAGTTGGCCGATCTGCCCCGCCTCACCTGCCGCTATCACCGCCGTAGCGCGGGCCGGCTCCGGCAACTGATCGACCGGATCAATGGGTTCGACAACAGCAAGGACTGAGGGCCGAGTGCTGAGGACTGAGGTTCGGACCGTCTCTCACATCTCTCAGTCCTCAGTCCTCATAACTCAGTCCTGACGTACAGGCCCCTCGCCTATCGCCTCCAGCCTGTTTCGCGTGCTATGCTTCGTTCCCGATGACTCACCCGCTTGCTCAACAACCAGTGACGGCTCCCGACATCGTGCTCTACCATGCCGAGTGTCTTGACGGCTTCGGCGCCGCCTGGGCCATCTGGAAAAAATTTCCCTCGACCACGTTCACGCCGGTCAAGCACGGCCTGCCGCCGCCGTCCGGTCTGTCCGGAAAAAAAATCGTGATCGTGGATTTCAGTTACCCGCGTTCGGTGCTGGAAGCCCTGGCGAAGGACGCCGCCAGCCTGCTGGTGCTGGATCATCACGTGACGGCCGAGAAAGCCCTCGCCGGACTGCCCTACACCTACTTCGATCAGAAAAAATCCGGCGCGGTGCTGGCCTGGGAATGGGCGCACCAGCAGCCCGCTCCCTGGCTCTTGCTCCATGTGCAGGACAAGGACCTGTGGAACTGGGCGCTGCCGGGCAGCCGCGAGGTCAACGCGGCGCTGTCGTCCCATCCCTGCGAGTTCCGTCTGTGGAGCAGTTTCACGCAGGAGGCACTGATCGCGGAAGGGCGCGCAATTTTGCGGTATGAGCAGGAGATGGTCGGGAGGCTGGTGAAGGAGCAGGTGCTGGTGAAATTTCAGGGCCAGACGGTCCCGGCGATCCAAAGCGCGCTCCTCAACAGTCAGATCGGCGAGCGCCTCTCCGGCCAGCATCCCTTCGTCATCATCTGGCACGACCGGGACGGGCGGCGCTATTTCAGCCTGCGCTCACGCGAAGACGGGCCGGACGTGGAAGCCATCGCCCGACAGTACGGCGGCGGCGGACACCAGCATGCGGCGGGATTTTCCGTGCCGCTGGGCAAGACCGGCCCCGGACCATTGGATCCGCTGAATAAGCCCAAGACACGGGCCGCAAGCCACAGGCCACGAGTCAAAAGAAAGCCGACATCGCGAAGTAAGAAGCGACGAACATGAGTCCGTCGTCCCGCGGCTCGAGTCTCGCGCCTCGCGATTGATTCCATGATTCCCCTCCACGACGATAATCCGACCGAGATCAATCCGCTGGTGACGATCGCGCTGATCGTCGCCTGTTCGCTGGTCTTCCTGTATCAAGCTTCGCTGCCGGATAAGGTCGGCGAATCGTTTGTTTTCCAATATGGCGCGATTCCCGCCTCGATCTTCGGGCACGAAGCGGCCTTCCCCGAGGACGCCGTCGGCTTTCCCCTCACGCTCACGCTGCTCACGAGCATGTTCCTGCATGGAGGCTGGATGCACCTCATCGGCAAC
>JANOEZ010000588.1:0-1181 GCA_031413335.1 Nitrospirota bacterium | reverse complement strand
CAATCTGGCGACGATCGAATTGAAGGAGATAGAACAAACGGAAGAGCTGCTGAGAAAAATGTCCGTGAAGGAACGGCTCACGATTCCAGGCCTGGACCCCAAGCGCGCCGATCTGCTGTTGCCGGTGACCATGGTGCTCCGCACCCTGCTGCAACAGGTCGGGCAGAAAACCATGACGATCGGCGACAAGGCCATTCGGGAAGGTATCATCTACGACTTCATCCAGCGCCATCAGGAAGGCATCCGTGCCGAACAGGAGATTCCCAACATCCGGCGACGCAACGTCCTGTATCTTGCCGAGCGGTGCCGGTATCCCAAGGCGCACTCGCATCATGTCGCCAGGCTGGCGGTGCAACTCTTCGACCAGACAGTCGCGTTGCACAAACTCGGCGAGCGCGAACGGGAATGGCTCGAATATGCGGCGCTGCTCCATGACATCGGCTACCTGATCAACCCCAGGCAGCACCATAAGCATGCCCATTACCTCATCACCAACAGCGACCTGGACGGCCTGACGGCCGAGGAAATCGAGATCATCGCCAACATCACGCGGTATCACCGGCGGGCCCTGCCCGAGGTCAAACACAAACCCTACGAGGCGCTCTCGCTGAAAAGCCGCCGAACCGTGCAGAAATTGAGCGCGCTGCTGCGCATTGCCGACGGCCTCGACCGCAGTCAATTCGCCGTGGTCCAGAAGCTGAAGGTCAAACTCGGCAATCCGGTCGTCATTGCCCTCTACACGTCGGGCGATCCGGAACTGGAAATATGGGCGGCGCGCACCCGGGCCGATCTCTTCGTGCGGGTGTTCCGGCGCGCCGTGACGTTCGCTGCTCACCCCTATCACGGAGATGCCGCATGACTCCGCCAATCGGAGAAAAGTCTGTCATGGTTCCCTCGGTCAGCACGTTCGGCCAGCCGCACCCCTATCCCGGCAAGCTGATCGTCGTCGAGGGGATCGACGGGTCCGGCAAAAGCACGCAGTTGCTGCTGCTGCAAAAATGGCTGGAGTCCCAGGGGTACAACGTGTTTTTTACCGAGTGGAATTCATCCGATCTGGTCAAAGAGACCACCCGGAAGGGCAAGAAGAGCAAGTCGCTGACGCCGACGACGTTCAGTCTTCTGCATGCGACAGATTTTACCAGCCGGTTGTACCACCACATTCTGCCACCGCTCAAAGCCGG
>JANOEZ010000587.1:0-5415 GCA_031413335.1 Nitrospirota bacterium | reverse complement strand
AGCAGACGGTATCGCAACTTCTCGCACGGCTCACAGATGCACACCAGGTCCGTCGCCTGAATCCTCAACCGAGTACTCGATACGGATCACGCCCGACCTGCAGCGGCAACACGGCTCCGTTGTCTTGATGCAAACCATTCGAACAGCCAAGGCCATGGCCGACTGGTCGGCCGCGTATCAACGCGAAGGCGTGACCATCGGTCTCGTGCCGACGATGGGTGCGCTCCACGCGGGCCATCGCGCACTCCTCAAGGCCGCGCGCCTCTCCTGCGATGCGGTCGTCGTCAGTCTGTTCGTGAACCCAGCGCAATTCGGACCGACAGAAGATTTTTCGCGTTATCCGAGGAAATCCAAGGCCGATGCGTCGCTCTGTGCCAGGGAAGGCGTGGATGTGCTGTTTGCGCCGCCGGTCGGGGAGATCTATCCGGATGGGTTTCAGGCGACGGTCTCTGTGCTGAAGCTGGCGCACCGGTGGGAGGGCGAACAGCGTCCAGGCCATTTTGACGGTGTGGCCACGGTGGTGACGAAATTATTGTCGCTCGTGCGTCCGGCAGCCGCCTTTTTCGGCCAGAAGGATTTCCAGCAGGCGGCCGTGATCAGGCGGCTGGTGGAGGATCTGAATCTGGGCGCGCGCGTGATCGTCTATCCGACCGTGCGGGAGGCGGACGGGCTCGCGCACAGCTCGCGCAATGTGTTGTTGACGTCGGCCCAGCGCCGGGCAGCGCCGGTGTTGTTTCAGGCGTTGAAAGAAGGCCGGGCCGCCATTCGAAATGGGAGCCGCTCCGGGGCGAAGATTCAGCAGGTCATGCGCAAGGTCGTGGCGAGGGAGCCGTTGACCCGCCTCGATTATCTCGCCGTCTGCGACCCCGACAGCCTGGAGCCGCTCAAACAGGTGCGCGAACGCGCCGTGCTGTTGGGCGCAATTCGCATCGGCAAAATACGCCTCATCGACAATTTACTTGTGAAGTGCTGAGTGCTGCTCAGCGAGACTGGCGCGACAGGCTGGAAAAGCGAGTCTCGCAAGTCACGCCCGTCCCGCGCGTCACTCGACTTTTCGGTGAGCGGTAAGCAGCTTTGCGACAAACTGGATCAAGCGGAACTGTTCGGTCGGATTGGTGCGCAGGAACTCCAGTCCGACAAGGGGAGGCCGGACCGACCGCACGATGGCGGTTTCCACGTTGATGGTCGGGTTGAGATCGGGCGGTTGCAGCCGCAGATTGAACATCATGCCTTCCATCAGTTTAAGTGGAGACTCCAGCGCGCAGCCGCCGAGCGAGAGACGGGTGACCGTGCCGGCGCCGCTGGCCTTGTCTCCGACGAAGGTGGCGGGGAATTTGGTCTCGACACGCTCGTATTGCCGCTTGTCGACTTGGGATTCGTTGTACCGCCTGCCCAACTCCAGCCGCAGGAACCGGTTGGCGCAGAGCTGGCAGCGGTAGGGATAGACGTAGGCGACGCTCAATAGATACTCGTACGCACCTGCGCGCAGCGTCCGCCGGACGAAGTCCTTACCGCATTTGGGGCACGGGATCTGTTTCACGAAGCCTCCCTGCCTGCGAGGCCGCATCGTCCGTGATGCGGCGGGTGGTCAACATGCTGGCGACGAACTGCGTCAAACGAAACTGCTCCTCGGGGCGGAGCCGCAGAAACTCCGTGCCGACATACAGGGATCGGACCGATCGCACGATGGCGGAGTCCACGACCAGGGGACGCTCCAGGCCCGGCAGATGCAACTGCAACTGGACGATGACGCCCGGCAGCGGGGCCAGCTCGGTTTTGAAGGCGCAGCCGCCCATGGAGAGATCGAGCGTCGTCCCGTTCCCGCCCCCCGTGTCCGCCGAAAACGTCATCGGGAAGTTGACGCTGAGGCGCTCGTACCGGCGCCGGTCAACGGGCTGCTTGGTGTAGCGGATGCCCCACTGCCAGGCCCGAAAGCGATGCGCGCAGAGCTGGCATGCGAAGGGATAGAGATAGACCGCGCTCGCGATGATTTCAGCGAGCCCTTCCCGTTGAACCCGCCGGACAAAGTCCTTGCCGCAACGCGGACATCGCATGTCTATCAGGCTCCTTCCTCTCGTCACGCGCCTGCCTGTTTCGGCGTTCCGGTCAGCCCAATAGCGAGGCCAGTAATTTTTCCAGCACCTTGCCGAGCCGCTCCTTCTCGACGTCCCGGATTTCCATGAACTGGATGCCGAATCCCGTCAGGCGGATCGACCGCACCAGCGCCTGTTCAATCACCAGGGGCGGTTCGCTCTCGGAGATGAGGATCGCCATGCTAAACTTGGCGCCGATGGCCAGGACGACATTGGCCTCCAGCGAACACCCGCCCAGTGCTATTTCGGTCACCGTGCCTTCCTGCTTGAGCTTGCCGAGCGTAAAGATGACGCGAAACTTGGCATTGACGCGCACGTACTGGCGGGCGTCCACCTTGGTCAGCTCCGCCTCCTTGCTCACGTGCGGCACGGGCGTTGCCTGGAGATCCGGTTTCTTGGCCCGGAACTGTTCGGAGCAGAGCTGGCAGCGGTAGGCATACATGCCGACCATGGTCGAGGCGGGATCCTCGGCCCCCTCAATCAGGACGCGCTTGGTGAAATATTTGCCACATTTCGGACAGGGCGGGGTCATGACTCGTTCTCCTCGATCATCATCAACGCACCGGCGCGGGAGACTGCGACACTGGCGCGATCGGCAGGCCGATCATGTCGCCGACCAGCCGGTTCAAACGGGCCTTGTCGGTTTCCGAAACCTCGATGAACTGCACGCCGATGGTCGCCTGCCGGATGGACCGGATGACGGCCTGTTCGACGACGATCGGCGGCCGCCCGCTCTTCGGGTACAACTCCAGCTTCAAGGTCTCTCCCAATTTCAACGGCAACGAGGTTTCCATCGCGCAGTCGGCCACGGACACGTCCGTGATGACGCCCTTGCCGGTCGTCTGCGCGCTGCTGAACAGGACCGGGAACCGCACGCCGATGCGCTCATACTGGCGCAGGTCCTCCTGCTTGTCGTAGCGGATCCCCCATTGAAAGGAGGTGAAGCGGACGGAGCAGAGCTGGCAGCGGAACGGATAGACATAACACGCGCTGAGCACCTGCTCGAACACCCCCAAACGATGCGCCCGCCGGACGTAGATGGATTGGCACGAAGGGCATTGGGGCCGCATCACGCGCCTCCCTGGCCGCCCTGCGCAACCAGGATCGGCTCGAGGCGGGCCGGCGAATAGGTCGCAGGCTTGACCCATTTGCCGTCCGCCCGCTTATGGCCGCCGACTTTGCTCATATTCGACCGATGGACCTCGCGAAAGACCGGCTCCATATCGATGCCATACGAGACGGCGGTGCCGTAGACGACGTAGAGCAGGTCGGCCAGTTCCTTGGCCACGGCCACGGGATCGCGCTGGCCCATGGCCTCCTGCAGTTCGTCGAATTCTTCCTGGATCAGCCGGACACGCAGCACGCGGGTCGCCTCATCCGGGATCGTCGGCACGGGCTTCCTGGCAATGTCGAAAGTCTGATGGAATTCAGCCACCATCTGCTGCTCGCTGCTCATAAGAGTCCTCGTGAAAGAAGACGGCCGATTGACTTGGCAAGAGTACGGCAAGAGCGCCCCTACGTCAAGAAACGTACAGGGTCATGCAGCCGTTTCATCCGAACCCGCAGTTGATTTTTTTGCCTCGTCGGCCCATGCTCGCCGCATGAACTGGATCGAACTTCTCAGCGCGGTGGCGGTCGGTGTGGCCGTGGGCGGGTTGCTCGTCGCGGTCGCGCTGCGCTGGATGCAGGCCCGGTCGGCCAGGGATCTGACCGAAGAGATGAAGGCCAGCTTCGGGAGCCTGTCGCTCGATGCGCTCTCGAAGTTTCTCGAGCTGGCCAAGTCGAAGCTGGACGCCGAACGGGACACGCATGCCCATGATTTGGAGGCCAAGAAGGGGCTCATCGATCAGCAGTTGCGGCAGATGACGGTGGAATTGGAAAAGGTCTCGACGCTGGTGAAGGATCTGGAAAAAGACCGGGTCGAGAAGTTCGGGCAGTTGGCGTCGCAACTGAAAACCGCGACGGAGCAGACCACGGCGCTCGCGCAAACCACCGCCACGCTCCGCGAAGCGCTCTCCAGCACCAAAGCCAGGGGCCAGTGGGGCGAACGGATGGCCGAAGACGTGCTGCGGCTGGCCGGTTTCATCGAAAACGTCAATTATGTGAAGCAGAAAACCATCGCCGGCTCGGGCTCGCGTCCTGATTTTACGTTCCTGCTGCCGCGCAAGCTCACGCTCAACATGGACGTGAAGTTCCCGCTGGATAACTATCTGAAATTCCTGGACGCCAAGTCGGAGCCTGAGCGGGCCAAATACCGGACGGATTTTTTGCGGGACGTGAAGGCGCGGGTCAAGGAGGTGGCCACGCGGGACTATATCAATCCCGAACAGAACACGGTGGATTCCGTGCTGCTGTTCATCCCCAACGAGCAGATCTACGCGTTCATCCACGAGCAGGACAGCGCGATCCTCGACGACGGCATCCGCCAGGGCGTGGTGTCCTGTTCGCCGCTGACGCTCTTCGCCGTCCTGGCGGTCATTCGCAAAGCCGTCGATAACTTTTCGATCGAGCAGACCTCGAACGAAATCCTCTCGCTGCTGGGCGAATTTAAAAAGCAATGGGGCGAGTTCCTGGGGAAGCTGGAAGTGGTCGGCAAACGCATCGGCGACGCCCAGAAAGAGTACGACGCGCTCACGACGACGCGCCGCCGGCAGCTGGAAAAACCGCTGAACCGGATCGAAGACCTGAGGATGCAAAGGGGCTTGCCTCTCGCGGCAGATTATGAGACAACAGCCCCCGATAAGCGTGGGGACGATGCCGATACCCCCGCTCTTTAAATACATCCTTTTATTTCCCTAAACTTAGCTGGAGGTCGGCATGAAACAATCGCTCAAGCACGTTGTGTCACTGGCTGCGGTGTTGTGTACCGGTGTGATGGTCCTGGGAGGGCTGGCTGCGTGCAGCTCGAGCCAGCAGACGACGTCGGGATCGCAGGAAATCGCCAAGCCCGCGCCGCCCCCACCGCCCTCGGCTACCCCGGAGCCACCGCCACCGCCTGCGGCGCCGGAACCCCAGGCCCCAGTTGCTTCGGAACCAGCGCCTGCTCCTAAACAGCAGGAGATGGCGCCGGAGGCCGCTGCGGCACCGGTAGGCGAAGACCCCCTGGCCTGGGTGGCCGGTCTCGCGGACGTGCACTTCGATTACAACAAATCGTCGATTAGACAATCCGAGCACGGTAAGCTTGGAGCGGCTGCGAAGCTGCTCAAGGCGGATAAAAAGCGCAAGGTGGTCGTGGAAGGGCACTGCGACGAGCGGGGCACCGCCAGTTACAACCTGGCCCTGGGCGAGCGCCGGTCACAAGCGGTCAAAAAGTATCTCGCAG
>JANOEZ010000586.1:0-1360 GCA_031413335.1 Nitrospirota bacterium | reverse complement strand
CATCGCTGCCCGCCCCTTCCCATGTGTCGTCTGCAATCGCTTGCGCGCATGCGCGCTAAGTGATTTTCTGTCACGGATGTCCTGGCACAAAGACGGCCTCAGTGAGCCATAACTCCTTGATAGATAAAGCGATAATTCTTAACTTTCTTTTCACCCCAAGTTTCGAGTACCTTTCAATGCCCTGCTTGACAGGAATCTAGTGCCATGTCCGCCGGCGCGGATGCTCAGTTCAAGGACATCATGTCGAAACTCGCTGTGCTCGATATCGGGACCAACTCCATCCATATGGTGCTGGCCGAGGTCGAGTCCGACTTTTCATACAAGATTCTCGACCGCTTCAAGGACGTCACCCGTCTTGGCGACGGCACGTTCACGACCCATCGGTTGCCTGAGGCCGCCATGCGCCGGGGCCTCGAGGTGATCAAGACCCAGGTCACGCTGGCCAGGAACAAAGGCTACAAGCGGATCAAGGCGGTGGCCACGAGCGCCGTCCGGGAGGCAAAAAACGGTGGAGAATTCCTGAAGGCGGTCTCCAAGAAAACAGGGCTGACTGTGCGGGTCGTCACCGGGCAGGAAGAGGCCCGTCTGATCTATCTGGGTGTTCGGCATAGCATGGAACTGCCCGAGCAGCCGGCCTTGATCGTGGACATCGGCGGTGGCTCCGTCGAACTCATTGCCGGCAATCGGGAGGCCATGCTCCAAGGGCACAGCTTGAAGCTGGGGGCCATCCGCTTGAAAGACCTCTACCTGCATCGCGATCCGCCGACGGAATCGGTCATGGAGGAACTGCAGCGCGCCATCGAGACGGAGATCGCCGCAGCCCTGCCGCGGCTCAAAGTAAAGGAGTTCAGTCAGGTCATCGGCACATCCGGCATGATCGGGAACCTGACGGAAATCATCCATCTCCGCCGCACCGGCCGGCCGGTGCAGCAACTCAATCTGGCGACGATCGAATTGAAGGAGATTGAACAAACGGAAGAGCTGCTGAAAAAAATGTCCGTGAAGGAGCGGCTCACGATTCCAGGCCTGGACCCCAAGCGCGCCGATCTGCTGTTGCCGGTGACCATGGTGCTCCGCACCCTGCTGCAACAGGTCGGGCAGAAAACCATGACGATCGGCGACAAGGCCATTCGGGAAGGCATCATCTACGACTTCATCCAACGCCATCAGGAAGGCATCCGCGCCGAACAGGAGATTCCCAACATCCGTCGACGCAATGTCCTGTATCTTGCCGAACGGTGCCGGTATCCCAAGGCGCACTCGCATCATGTCGCCAGGCTGGCGGTGCAGCTCTTCGACCAGACAGTCGCGTTGCACAAACTCGGCGAGCGCGAACGGGAATGGCTCGAATATGCGGCGC
>JANOEZ010000585.1:0-1578 GCA_031413335.1 Nitrospirota bacterium | reverse complement strand
ACCACCAGACTCTGGCCACTGCCGATAAATATATTCACCGTACCGTCGCGCTGCGCGGTAACGGTCGCGCCGACCTCCAGATTTCGAGACACAGCCCGGCGGGAGTGTTCAACTCCCGGCCGGGCTTGAGATTCTGACTGTGCGATATTAGCGCGCTTCTTGCCGGTCGTGCTTTTCCTTCGCGATGTGACGGCTGGCGCGGTTCTGCGCGCGATTTAACTGCCGCTGCTCCTGCTTCGTCACCTGGCCATCTGCCTTCGCTTTCTCTTCCATGCCTTGAATCCGGTCCTGCTGACGATCGAGTCTGCCGGCTTCGCGCTGGTTCAGCTCGCCGCTCGCAACGCCCTGGTCGATGCGCTGCTGCTGGCGCTCTTGGCGGGCATCAACGCCGGGGGTGGCCGTCTGGGCATAGACCGGGACCGCTGCCGTTGCTGCCATGATCAGACCGATGAGCAATGCTCTGGTGAACATAATGAACTCCTTTCGTTCGACGACGGTTGTGCCTATATCGGGGAGAACGCGTTTACGCTACAGAGGTTGATAGGACGGGTCAAGAGAAGAATGATCGTAGCGGGGGTGACTTGAGCCCTGCCACACCATTTATATATACTGCCTCTCGATGTCAGCCAAAGACGATCTCGCCCAAGCGTTTATCACCACCCAATCCTTCAAATGGGATAAGGATAAGGGCTTTAAACTGGCCTCGGGTGCTACCAGCCCATTCTATGTGGACTGCCGTGTCCTGATGGCCCATCCGAGCCCCCGCGCACTGGTCGCTCAACTGGCCTTCGACGCCATGAAAGACCTGCCGGTGGACTGCATCGGCGGGCTGGAACTTGGCGCCATCTCGATCTCAGCGGCTATTTCGGATCAGGCCCATCGAAGCAAAAAAGACTGGCGGACCTTCGTCGTCCGAAAACAGGCCAAGGATCACGGTATGGGAAAGTTGATCGAAGGCGCGGCGCAGGCCGGTGACCGTGCGGTGGTGGTGGACGACGTGCTGACCAGCGGCGGGTCGGTCATCAAAGCCGTGCAGGCGGCCCGCGACGCCGGACTGAAAGTCACTCACGCGCTGGTCATTGTGGATCGCCAGGAACAGGACGGACGCAAGAAGGTGGAAGACCTGGGAGTGACGCTCATCAGCCTGCTCACGGTCAAGGACTTACAAGCGGCTCAGTCGCGCTGATGCTCCTTTCTGCCTCGTGTCTCGAGCCTCGAGCCTTCTATTTACATTGAAACTTGATCGCCCAGCGTTTGATCTCGATCGCTTCGGAGCCGCCGACATTGTCGTGAATCCGCCGTAGCCCCGTCGTCTGTCCCTCCTTCAACACGTTGTAGCCCTTCGGGCACTTGTGCTGCATCAAATCCAGCGCCTCACCACGGAACGTCGAGACAAGCGAATTATCGCCTTTGTACGGATAGACGACGACCCCGCCAGCGTCCGTTTCCTGGACGAATTTCACGCCCTCGGAACAGCCGGCCAGCAGGACTACGAGCAGCCCCGCTACTCTTGACCAGCCGTTCAGGCCGCCCGTATCATAATAGTGAACCTCTTCGCGCGAACCATTGGAGGTGCGG
>JANOEZ010000584.1:0-7621 GCA_031413335.1 Nitrospirota bacterium | reverse complement strand
ACCCCATCCTTCACGATCACCGCACCTACCGGTGGATTCGGCGCGGTTCTTCCCACGCCTTTGCGCGCCTCGGTGAGCGCGAGATTCATCCAATGGTCGTCTGAGTTCATAAAATAGGTCTTATAAGTCCTATAGGTCTTATAGGACCTATGTCGGAGAAATCCGCACCTCTATCGGCTTATCGGTCGTCAAATGCATATCGCGCTGCGGAAATGGCACGCCGATTTCGAGTTCACCGAAGCGGAAAGCTTGCCGAAAAACGATATGACTTGGATATCTTCATCGAAACCAAGAGCAATCTCTCCAAGCGCCAGATACACACTCTGGCCCAAGGTGGCGTCAAAGTGATGCAGCCGGGGATCGAGAGTCTCAGTGCTGCGACCCTCCGTGAGATGGACAAGGGCGTCAGTCCGATACAAAACCTTGCCTGTCTCAAGTGGAGCAGTTATTACAACGTGCATATCTCCTGGAACATCCTTCTTGGCTTTCCCGGAGAAATGGCTGAAGATTACCGGAGGCAAATCGACCTCATTCCGTCTCTTGTGCACTTGCCTCCTCCGGAAAGCGTGGGCCGGCTTTGGTTGGAGCGCTTTAGCCCCTATTTCACCAACCCCGATCGGTATGGCATCACGATTACTGGTCCAGGCGTGGCCTATGACTATGTGTACGATTCCACGCGCCTGAATTTGTCCAAGGTCGCCTATGATTTCGAATACGAGGTGAAGCAGCGCGTGGATCCCGTGCTGGTTCACGAGCTGACTAATCTCACCGATGCGTGGAAGCGGCGGTACATCTCGACAGAGAAACCTTTCCTCTACTACGTAAAAGGCATTGGATTTGTCACGGTCTATGACGGGCGCAAGGAAGGCGAGCCTCTCCGAAAGCGGTATGACGGCTGCGAAGCCTTTCTCATCGAATTTTGCAATGAGGCTCCAAAGATCTTTGACTCGATCCGGCAGGAAATCGGCCAGCATCCGGCCTTCGCGTCGATACCGCTCACAAGCATCCAGCAGTCGGTGGCCGAGCTTGTCGCCGACCGTATTCTCTATGAAGAGAAGGGGAAGTATTTTACATTGGCGCTTCCGGCAAACCCGTATTACTGAGCACGTACGGCCGTTTCTGGCTCGCCCAGGCTGCTGGATAGACTCAAGTCGAAGGTTGAGCACCTTGACGATAGGAATGGGCTTGGGTAGAGTGGACCCTGTAAAGTACGCTGGGACTTGAATTTTTACCAGGTAGGCTCATGACGACACCGCCACGTGCGCCAATGCCGTTCGCTGCCCAAGCGGTTCCCTTTGACGAGTTTCTGGCATCCGGAAAGATCCCCGATGGCTATATCACAAGCGATTATGTTGGAGAGCAGTTCGTCGAGCGGTTGGTCCACTATGTATTGAGTGTGCCATCCGGGAGCTATACCATGGCGCAGTTGAGTCATTTATTGGAGCAGATTGACCCCCGCCATCAGGTATTCTTTTTCAAGCGCTTGAAGGAGACAAGTCCAGACAGTCTCAAGGATTTTGCCCCGCTCTATTATGGGTTTATGAACGAGTTCCATTCGCTGCTCTTTACCTGATAATCAACACAGAAAAACCTTGTAGTAGCCACCCTGTGGTCATGTATACTAACTCCATTATGTGTGTGCCTGAGGAGACTGTTGAATGAATCCAAGCTTACAGCGGGCAGTGACCAGCTTCTATAATATGGTGTACGAAGCACAGGCCTTCGCGACCGCCATGTCTCGGCTTGATGCGGCGGAGCAGGAGCACTACACGGGCAAGATCGAGGGACTCAACTGGGTGCTGGACCGGTGCCAGGAACTCGAAGACATGGATCCCAACCTGACACCTTCTTCGCTGCAGCGGGTGCTGGGAGACGTCAAGTCTGACCTCGATCACGAACTTTCGGTTCAGCGGCGTGAAAAAGGCCGTCGCGCAGATGGTCGGGAAGAGGCCCTGAATTTTGTGTCAGATTACCTGGGTGGCCTCATCTCGGTCTCTGAGATCGAAGCGACCAAAAGCTCAGTGAGCACAGACACGCCGGCATAGTGCGCTACCCGTCTACCGCCTGAGTAACTCCTCCCTGTCATGCTGTCCGAGAGACAGTCACTCGACATGGCTCAGAGAGACATATCCACAAAATTTTACCTGGTCCGTGAGTGGATCGTGTTTGCCCTCTGCCTTGGGTTGGGTGGGCATATTGCCCTGGCGGTGGTGCTGCACGCACCGGAGCGCTGGCCCTGGAGCCATGCGGGGTTCTATGGTCTCGCGCTTGGCGTAGGCGCCTATGTCGCGGTCCTACTCATCCGAACGCTCTGGTGGACCCTCCGAGGCCGTTCCAAGGCAGAGCCGGTGAGCGGCCAAGGGGAGGGATTCCAATGACGACGCAGGAAGAGGAATTTGCGAGGCGCCATGCCCCCGTTTTCTCGTAAACCAGGATTGCCCCCCGATCCCTTCACCCCCCGACTTCGTCCCAGGCAGGCGCCGGGCGGGTCGTCACCGCGTGACCAGTACGGCGCGTTCCAGGCCTCGCTCCTGTATTGCCCGCAGTGCAAGCAGGCGACACCCACGCGAGAGCGGCTGCTCCTGGTGCTTCCGAGCGGGAACCTCTATGAATACCTCTGTGCCCAATGCGGGACGTCTACGGGATCCAAGACGAATCGGGATCAACCGGAAGGCAAGTTACTTTCTCCGTAAGGACTGCGACGCTGCGATCTATGCCGTGGCGAAGAGGCGGGGAGGGGGCCTCGACAGGACAGGGGGACTAGGCGAGACCTTCGACGGGAATACCTTCCTCAATCAGCATGACAGGAATATCCTCGCGGATCGGATACAAAATCTTCTTATCGGCTCTCAAGAGCCCGCCATCCAGGGGTTCCTTCACCGACTGACCGGCCTTGTTCTTCAGCGTGCCCTGCTGCACTTTGGCATTCATCGTTCCGATCAGCGCGTCGCTGGCCATGGCGACGTCCTGCTTTGTCTCAGGACAGCACAGGATTGCCAGCAGTTCCTTATCGATAGTGGCTTTCGGCATGATGGCCTCACGGTTGCGGGAGTGTATGGTCGAATGTATCGATGCCAGAATAGTTCAATTCTCCATGAAGATCAAGCCTCCCGGGAGGGCTGGCAAGATGGAGAAGTGCGTCGAGAGAAGGAATTTGCTAGACTGCGAGACATAGGGAGCGGTGTGCATGCACATGAGGTGGCGCAACATTCAACGCCAGTTCTTCACCGGTCTGCTCATTCTGGTGCCGGCGTGGGGCACGGTGCTCATCCTCCGCACGCTCTTTTCCACGCTCGATCAATTGCTGGGGAGGGTGTTCGGGGATGTGGTGACCACCGATATCCCTGGGATCGGCCTCATCTCGCTCGTAGGACTCATTGTGCTGACCGGCGTGTTGGCGACCCACCTGCGGCTTGGACAGCGCCTGCTGCAAGAAGCGGAAGAGTGGCTCCAGCGCATACCCGTCGTCCGAAGCGTCTATCTCACGATCAAAAGCATGACTGATTTGTTCCAGTTTCGCTCCCGGTTCAATCGCAGTACGGTCGTGGTGTTTCCATTTCCTCGCGAAGGGCTCTGGGCACTGGGATTTGTCATGGGAATAGCGCCCCAGGCGGTTCAGGTCGTGCCTTCGACGCCGCTCACGATGGTGTTCGTGCCGACCGCGATCCACCCCTTTACCGGCTACCTGGCGTTTATTCCGGAAGGCAACATCGTGCCGATCAATCTTCCGCCGGAAGAAGCCATGAAAGTGGAATTCTCCGCAGGCCTGTACCGCCCCACGCCGGGCTGGTTGTCCAGGGCCGGCACGACAGGGCTTGCCCAGGGCGGGTCATGAGCCGGAAGCCATGCTGACCGGTCTTCGTGTGCGACCGGCGACGCCGGAGGATGTCCCCGCGCTTGTCCGGTTCGGTGCGGCCATGGCATTGGAAACGGAGGGGCGGCGCTTGGACGAGGCGCGGCTTCGGCAGGGAACGCAGGCAGTCCTGGACTTGCCCGCGCGTGGTTTCTACGTCGTGGCTGAACTGACGGACCGGTCGCCCCGGCTGGTGGTCGGCCAGCTGCTGGTCACCTTCGAATGGAGCGACTGGCGGAACGCCACGTTCTGGTGGATTCAAAGCGTCTATGTCGATTCGGCGTGGCGGCGGCAGGGGGTCTATCGGACGATGCACGAATCGATTCTTGAACAGGCCAGACGGCGAGACGATGTCTGTGGTATCCGGCTCTACGTCGAGGGAGCCAACGCCGTCGCCAAAGCGGTCTACGAAAAAGTGGGGTTGGGCGACTCGTCCTATCACGTGTTCGAAAACGATTTCGTCTTGAAAAAGGAGCAGCATCATGGATAGACGCCGGATGGAAGTGCGCACAGGGCATCCCGACTCACCCGCATGGGCCGCCGCCGCGGCGTGGCTGCTTCTTGGGCTCTCTGCGGCGATGTCCCTGACTGCCTGCACGTTTGTCCGAGGGGGCATCGGGGACGAGTTCAAAACCGAGCAGCTGGCGACAATCCAAAAAGGAACGAGCACGCGGGCCGACGTGGTGGCCGCGTTGGGAGCGCCCGATCGCGTCGTGGAAGCCAATGGGCACGAAGTGCTCCAATATTACCGGTATGATATTAAATCGACGAGCCTGTTTCTGCTCCTCGTGAATTTTTCACGCACCAACATCAAAAGTGACGATCTCTTCGTGTTCGTCAACAACAATGGAATCGTGGACGAGATGGTATTCGGAAAGCGGACGAAGGACATGGAATTCCGGCTCTGGCCCTTTGGTGACTGACCGCATGACGCACATCTCATTATGCAGCCGTGCCGCTGTCGTGGCAGTCCTGATCGTGGCCTTCGCGGGCTGTGATCCCCTTGTGTCCTTCTCCCGCATGACGCTGAACTCACCCCTGACGGTGCAGGAGACGGCCTTCATTCAGCCGAAGACGACGACGTTCGTTCAGATTGTGGAACAGCTTGGTCCGCCGAATGAGATCAGGGGCACTTCCGAGGGAGCGGTGGCGGTGTATTATTTTCTGGACGGCAAGCGGACGCGTGTCAATTACACGGCTCCCGCACAGTTCGTCCAGGCGTTGGTCCCCGATCTCGTCGTGAGCGTGTGGGGAGTTGGCATGGACCAGTTGACCATTTGGTTCGATGATCGCTGGGTCGCCCGTGACTACGGGTTCGCGTTCAACAAGAAGATCGGTCAATTCCGACTGCTGCCGGCCAGAGAGGCCGAGAATTAGCGGCCTCCGGCTTGGCGTGGGCCGCACGGTCGGGTCGTCTCGTGTTGCCGGCCTTCCGCGAGACCGCTATAATCACACCGCATGAGCAAAGCGCCCAAGAACCCGGACAAACTTACGGATGCGCTGCTCCACTCTCCTGCCTATCGCCGCGCCGATCAGGATCTCGAGTTTTTAAATCGGGATGAACTGCGGCCCGTGCGCCTCCAGCTTGAATTGCTCAAGCCGGAACTCATTCAACAGGAAGAAGGCATTCGATCGACGGTTGTCGTCTTCGGCAGCGCCCGCCTGGTCGAGCCGGTCGAAGCGCAGGCGCGCTTGGAAAAGGCTGAAGCGGCGCTGGCCAGGAAACCCAAAGATCGTGGGCTTCAACGGGCGGCCGAGCTGGCGCGCCGCCAGGTGAAACTGGCGCCGTTCTATGATGAAGCCCGCGAATTCGGCCGACTGGTGTCATCCACCTGCCAGATTGACGGGCGTTGCGACTATGTGGTGGTCACAGGCGGGGGCCCCGGGATCATGGAAGCGGCCAACCGCGGCGCGGCCGATGTCGGCGCCAAATCTGTGGGGTTGAATATCACCCTGCCTCGGGAACAGGCGCCCAATCCCTACATCACGCCGGCACTCTGCTTTCAGTTCAAATATTTCGCCATCCGGAAGATGCATTTTCTTCTCAGGGCCAAAGCGCTGGTGGCCTTCCCGGGCGGATTCGGTACGCTCGATGAACTCTTCGAAACGCTCACGCTGCTCCAAACTGGAAAAGTCACCGGTCTGACGATCGTCCTGATCGGCAAGGCCTTCTGGGAGAAAGTCATCAACTGGTCGGCGCTCGTCGACGCAGGCCTGATCGGAGAGGAAGATCTGAAACTGTTCCACTATGCGGAAACAGCGCAGGAAGCCTGGGACCTCATCGCAAAGAACCACGGAGTTGCCCCTCTCAAATGAAAATCGCCTTCCATGGCGCGGCCCGCTCAGTGACCGGCAGCCGGCACCTGCTCCAGACCAGCAGCGCGCAGGTGTTGCTCGATTGCGGGATGTTTCAAGGCAATCGCCAGGAGGCGGAACGGCGCAACCGCACCCTCGGATTCGATCCCAAATCCGTCAACGCCGTCCTGCTCTCCCATGCGCACATCGATCATAGTGGAGCCCTGCCGGTGCTGGCCAAACACCGCTTTGCGGGCAAGGTCTTTCTCACAGGAGGAACGGCTGATTTGACTCGTGTGCTGCTTGAGGATTCGGCACGAATCCAGGAAAACGATTGCCGATATGTGAACAAGGAAGAAGGCCGCCGGGGGAAACAATGCCGCGCGCCGTATTATGATTCGGATGATGTGGAAGATATCACCCGCCGCTTTGTCGGCGTGCAGTATCAGGATGCCGTCACCGTGCACCCGCGCATCAAGGCTTCGTTTCACGACGCGGGCCACATTCTCGGCTCGGCAGCCGTCCGTGTGGTGGTGTCCGAGCGGGGCGGCACGAAGACGATCCTGTTCACGGGCGATCTGGGCCGGAAGCAGATGCCGGTGCTCCGGGATCCGGCCAGCCCGACGCCCTGCGACGTGCTCATCATCGAGTCGACCTACGGGGACCGAGTCCATGAAGCGGCAGCGACGTTGCAGGAACAGAAAATCCTCGAACTCGTGGCGCATGCCAGGGCGCACAAGAGCAAAATCATCGTGCCGGCCTTTGCCGTTGGACGGACCCAGGATATCGTGATGCGGATCAAGGCACTGGTTCGTGAGGGGAAAATCGAGCCCTTCCCCATCTTTATCGATTCGCCGCTGGCCACCAAGGCCACGGAGATCTTTCGCAAGCACCCGGAGTGTTATGACGAGGAAACGTTCAAGACCTTCACGTCGGAAGGCGATCCCTTCGGAGCGCGGTACATCCGTTACGTGTCGTCGGTGGACGACAGCAAGAAGCTGAACGCGATGAAGGGCCCCTGCATGATCATCGCCTCCTCCGGCATGTGCGAAGGCGGCCGAGTGCTGCACCATCTGAAGCATGCCATCAAGGACGAGGCCAACATCATTGCGATCGTCGGATTTCAGGCAGAACATACCTTGGGACGCAAGCTGGTCGAGAACTGGGATGTGGTGCCGATTTTCGGCATTCCGACTCCTCGGCGCGCCCAGATTGTCCGGTTCAACGGCCTCTCAGCCCATGCGGACCGGAACGATCTGCTGGCCTATGTTCGAGCGATCAATCCGCTGCCGGGAAAAGTGTTTGTCGTCCATGGCGAGGAAAAACAGGCGCTGTCGCTGGCGGCCGCCATGCAGGCCGACCAATAAAGGAGATACCCTCAAGGGAAAACGGCGGATGTATCTTCACCTTTATTTTTCTCCGGACCGGGCCCTGGAGGATGAGAAAGCCTTCAACAGTCGGCTTGCCGGTTGG
>JANOEZ010000583.1:0-2744 GCA_031413335.1 Nitrospirota bacterium | reverse complement strand
GCGGATGAACCCGCCGTCCGGCCAGGCCACCCAAGGCGAAGTCGTGAAGAAGGTCGCCAACGCCTGGCGCAAGACGACGTTCACGGAAGGGAAGAAAAAGTTCCTCAGTAGATTGTTTGCTTGGATGAGATAGAGGGCGATGTTCCGCTTCATTGCCCTATTCGCAAGCGTACTGTCCATTCCTGCCGTGCTGTTCGCGCAGTCGCCGGCGGTGCTTGAAGTCGGGAAATTTTCAGTCGCAGTGGAAGGGAGCGCGCTGCCGGACGGCTGGAAGCCGCTGACCTTTCCGAAAGTACCCAAGCATACGGCCTACGTCACGGTGAAAGACGGCGGGGTGGTGGTCGTCAAGGCGACCAGCGAAGCCTCGGCGTCCGGCCTCACCAAAGAAGTCAAGATCGATCCGAAGGAGTATCCGATCGTCCGCTGGCGGTGGAAAGTGGACCATCTTCTGAAGGCCGGCGACGTGACCAAAAAGGAAGGCGACGACTACCCGGCCCGGCTCTATGTCACGTTCGAGTACGATCCGGACAAGGTCGGGTTTGGGAAAAAAGCCAAGTACAAGGCGGGTCGGTTGATCTTCGGGGACATTCCCATTGCGGCCATCAACTATATCTGGGATGCGAAGGCGTCGCAGGGGCTGTTCATCGAGAACGCCTTTACGGATTTTGCCAGGATGATCGTGATGCGCAGTGGATCACCGGGCGTCGGGACCTGGGTAGACGAAGAGCGCAACATCTACGACGATTATAAAAAGGCCTTCGATGGCGAACCTCCGATGATCAACGGCGTGGCCATCATGACGGATACGGACAATACGAAGGAATCGGCCGTCGCATACTTCGGGGACATCGTGTTCAGGAAGGTGGCGAAATGAAACCCGCAATAGTGATTGCGAGCATGTTTGTTCTGTGTGGAAGCCTTGCGTATGCGGGTATCGGCATGAAGGCGCCGGATATCCAGAACGACACGTGGTTGAACGGCAAGCCGACTTCCTTTGCCGAATTAAGGGGCAAGGTGGTGATGGTCGAGTTCTGGACCTTCGGTTGCTACAATTGCCGCAATGTCGAGCCCTATGTGGGGGAGTGGCACAAGAAATACAAAGATCGGGGGTTCGTCGTGATCGGCGTGCATTCGCCTGAGTTCAGCTACGAGAAGGACTTGGAGAAGGTGAAAAAGTATCTGCGAGACCACGGCATCGACTACGCCGTGCCGATCGACAATGAGTTTGCCACTTGGAACCGGTACGGCAACCGGTATTGGCCGGCCATGTATTTAATTGATAAACAGGGCGTGATCCGATCCGTGAAAATCGGCGAGGGCGGGTATCAAGAGACCGAGAAGTTAATCCAGCATCTTCTGGCTGAGCCATCCTGATCTGCGAGAGCCATGTTGCGCGTGTCGCGACGAGATTTTTTAAGACTCGCGGGCGGCGTGGCCGCGACCACTGCCTTACCGGCGCCCGCGCTCGCAGGCATGCTCGACCAGCTCTTTCGCTCGACTCCCAAGCTCAGATCGGCGCTGACCCCGAACGATGAATTTTACGTGACGTCCTATCAAAACCCGCCGGATATCCGCATCGAACAATGGTCGCTGTCGATTGCAGGGCTGGTTGAAGGGCCGCTCACGCTGACCTATCCGCAGCTGACCGCACGACCGGCCATATCCGAGATTGTCACGTTGGAGTGTGTGGGCAACGGTCTGGCGGCCGATGCAATCAGCACGGCGCAGTGGGAGGGTGTTCTGCTCAAAACGCTATTGGAAGAGGCCGGGGTGTCATCGCAGGGAATGGATGTGGTATTCCGGGCAGCCGACGGCTATTCGGACAGCATCCCGCTCGAACGCGTGATGCAAGGGGATGTTCTCGTGGCGCACCGAATGAACGGCGTTGTGTTGCCGCGCGGACACGGGTTCCCGGCCAGGATCATCGCACCGGGCATCTACGGGATGAAGAATGTCCAGTGGCTCACCGAGATCGAGGTGGTCGGGCAGGACTATAAAGGGTACTATCAACAGAAGGGCTGGTCGGATGAAGCCATCGTGAAAACCTCGTCGCATATTGATCTGCCAGGGCATGGCGGCGTCATCAAGGGGTCCACGACGGTCGTACAAGGGTACGCCTTTGCCGGTACACGTGGAATCAGGCAGGTCGAGGTCAGCACAGATGGGGGCGAGACATGGAACGCAGCCGCGCTGGAACCTGAACTGGCTTCGGCGGCCTGGCGGTTCTGGCGGTACCAGTGGACGATTCCCAAGTCTGGGCGGTACACGTTGCAAGTGAAGGCAACAGATGGAACCGGCCGGCGTCAAATCACTGAAGAGCAGGCTGCGTTCCCTGATGGCGCGGGTGGCCTGCATGAGATCACAGTCTCGGTTCATGCCTAGTCCAAAGGAGATCATGACACCAGGAACAGAAAAGTTTGGAACGGACGGGGGGCCTTCTCATGCGCCTTGTCCTTAGCCTGGCCATTGTTGCGGTCCTCGCAGGCTGTGCCATGATGCCGACGTCCTTTCATCCGGCGCAGCCGATTCCGCCGAGCGAATTTTCTCATCGGGCGTTCGACGAGGTGTTGCAGGCCCATGTGAAGGACGGAGTGGTGGATTATCCGGGCGTGGCACACGATGCCCGCTTTTCGGCCTATCTTGATCAGCTCGATCATGTCGATCCGAACGCCTTACCTGGACGGCAGCACAAGCTGGCCTTCTGGATCAATGCCTATAACGCCTTTGCGATCAAAGGCATCCTG
>JANOEZ010000582.1:0-1573 GCA_031413335.1 Nitrospirota bacterium | reverse complement strand
GTCCAGCAGACCGCGCCGCATGCTGATCCAGCCCTTGCTGCGGGACAGCGTCTCGGCCACCTCGGCCACGCTCAGGTTGTGGATGGTCAGCAGATCGACGAGGAAGCGGGCTTGCTCCAGAATCCCCAGCGTCTTGTCGCTGGAAGCCCGCATCAGATTCACGATCCCTGTCGCTTCCTCTTGGCCGAGCGACAGGTAGGGGACGCACTGAATACCGAGCTTGTTGGCGCAGCGGTAGCGTTTGAACCCGTTGAGCAGGAACCGGCCCTCGGGTGTGTCGACGCCTTCCAGCGGCTCCTCGATGCCCCGCTGGGCGATCGACGCCAACAAGTGCGCTTCGCGAGCGTCGTCCCGCAGGCGATGCCCCTCATACCGCAGTTCCAAGGCCGACAGTTCCACGCTGGTGTTCATTCAATGCTTCCTACGGGGGGTGCTGGTGCAGAAACCACAGAACGTAATCGCGTCGGCTCCGAAAAGCCAAGCTGTGCTGTCTCATGGCCCGCCGCAGCAGCGTGACGAGTTCCTGGCAACTCAGTTGAAAGCCTTCGATCAGACCCACGAGCATCCGCACGTACGGCAGCATCGGAGACTGCAGCAGACTCGACTCGTCGAGAACCACGCCATCGAAGCGCAATTCGACCGGTACCGACAACTCGTCCGGTGGCTGTGGAGGGGGCGCGGTCGGCGGCGGACTGAGTTCGGACCGCGGTTCACACACCGTGGGACATGCGCCGCGGCGACCATTGAGCAGTTTCTTTTTCCTTTTCCCGGCTGCCGTGCGGTAATGCGCGGCACTCCGTTCGCTGGCACGCTGCCGGCGATGATGTCGCCGGCAGCCGAACGGACAACCCAGATTTGGCCGACCGGCGTTGCGGGGGTGCGCGAGAAACCGAATGCCGCAGTGCTGGCAGTGCGTCACGCAGCCGAGCAATTCGGAATCGGACTCCACCACCGCGTCCAGCGCGGTCTGATACTGACGGATCAGCGGATTCGCGCGATGATCCTGATGCCAATCCTCGCGAAACGAGAAAAACTTCTCGACAGCGATGACAAAAAAGCCAGGCTCTCGGTTAGAATCCGAATCGTATTTTGCACACCCTCGTCCTACCTCATCGACGCGAAAGCTTCGAGAGGCAGGGCGAGGTTTTTTTTGTGCGCCGTGGAAGAATCCGACGCAGCGATCCGCACCAACGATCCAGCACGGGTCGTCTACCCAAGCATCATCGCTTGCCCGACCGACCCAACTTCGCCACGCCGGATTTCATGAAATCGCTACCTGAAAGAAAGAAGGCCCACTTCTTCTTTCCAGGTAGTGGATCATTTTAGCTGAGCAGACACGCGTCAATTCAGCTGAGCGTCATAGCCGCGGCCCTCGTGAGAACGGTCTGTAAGCAAAACCATTCTGCGCGAAACCGCGAGGGTACTTCTACTTCCCTTCCGTCTCCAACGGTTCCCAGGAATCAGAGAAGAGGGGAAGGAGGATGGGGGTCTGGGGGAAGGAACCTGGGGGTCCCGCTGGTTCCTTCCCCCAGAGAACTATGACAGATCCAATTCATACCCACAGATTCTGCGG
>JANOEZ010000581.1:0-1371 GCA_031413335.1 Nitrospirota bacterium | reverse complement strand
AGTGCCGGCAGCGGATCGCCCGAGTGCTGATCGCTAAACCAGCCGTCAACTACTACTGCCGCGCCTGCAACATCGAGTGGGAAACAGGCGCCACGGAGCCCCCTGCCGATTGAAGGCACGCCTGGAGCATTCGTGGGGCGGGCCTCTGGCCTGCCCGTGTGGGTCGCCCAAAGTAGGTCGCCGAGTCCCTTCGGCGACCAGCATCGCAAGTGGACGTTCCATCCCCAGCTCTGGTCCGCCAAGGGCCTGGCGGACCTACAATGCCGCAGAGCAACGCCGCCGGCGATGGCGTCAATCAGCCCTGGCCTCGGAGACAAAACGGTCTGGTCCTTCCGTGCCGCCAGCGCGGCAACCTTCGTCAGCCCTGGACAAGCACAGCGCCGCGCTGGCCACGGGTTCCCCAAGCGATGCCAGCCTTGAAAGGGAAATAACGGCGTGGGTGTTGCAGGTTCCGTTGATAGGTCCGCCGAGCACAGGGTCACTGCCGACGCAGTGGATCCCATGCTGTCCATGGCCATAGTCTTGAATAGCCGCCGGGAGCGCAGCGTTATGGTCCTCCGTGGGCTCTCCGTCCGTAATCACGACGATGAAGGTCTGGCAGCAGCTCGCCTGAGCGGAAGGGCTCGCCCATGCGGGCGAGTGGTTGCTGCCAAAAAAGTAGGGATCCCGCCCGCAGGCGCCTGCGAGATCGTAGCTGAACGGCGCGGCGCTCGGGCAGGTTTCAGTGCCGGTAAGGACCGTGTATTCCCCGACCCCAGCCGCCATGCCGACCGATCCCATGGCTCCCACGGTCGGTGCTACGCCGTTGGTGATCGCCCGAGCCGTCCCGCCCGTGTTGGAGAAGGCGATGGGATGGTTGTAGATCCCCGAATGGAACGCAGAATTCACTTGGGCGACATAGCGGATCGCCTCGTAGAGGGCCTCGGCCAGGGGCGTCCAGGTCGACGGGAAGGACTCCTGAATTCCGTCGATCATGGCGGCGACGTTCGTGTTGAAGAGCTCCGTCGTCGTTCCGGTAAAGTCGATGGTCTGGCGGGAGCCGATGCCGACCAGGACTCGCGACCCGTCCTGGTCGTTGCTGAACACCGACAGGCCGAACCGGGCCGCGGAGCCGACCTGCTGGATCACCCCGGTCGGCTCGGCAGCGGTTCCGACACGCAAGCTGAATGGACCGGTGGCTCCTGCGTTGGTGCAGCCGGCGTTAAAGGTCGAATCATCGTCCACGCAGATCGTCGCGTCGCTTTTGGTATGGATCCACAGGCCTGCAGGAGCGCCCACAACCGCGGCAGTAGGGACCCTCCCCAGCCAGCCATTGTTGCCGGCGGTGTTGTTCAATCCGGTGGCGCCGATATTGGGTTGAGTGGTCTCAGG
>JANOEZ010000580.1:0-2372 GCA_031413335.1 Nitrospirota bacterium | reverse complement strand
GCCCGAGATCGAGCCTTCGCCGAAGTAATCCTTGCGGTAGGCAAAGGTGTGGCAATCGTTCACAGGACCCAGCGATCCGACCGGCATGAAGGCGGGCGTGGCGATCGCGCCATGCGGCGTGGTCAAGCGGCCGCTTCGTGCCTGGCCTCCAAGATCCGTCTTCTGTAAAGAAAATCCAAACATCGATTCCAGCCTTACATCCGCTCAGGGGCCGAGACGCCCAGTAACCCGAGTCCATTACGAATGACCTGCCCCACCTGCCCCATCAACGCGAGCCGCGCCCCGGTCAGCTGCGGGGTCAACTGTTCGCGATGCTTCACCGACGACACGGTTGCATCCTTCACGAACTGTCCTGCGTCGGGCGCCTCCGCGTCGGCTGCCGGAGGGAGAATCCGATGCTTGAAATAGAACGTGTGCAGTTGCTGGGCCAATTCCTGGAGATAGAACACGACCCGGTGGGGTTCAAGCGCCAGGGCGCTGCCTTCCACCACCGAAGGATAGGCCGATAATTTACGGACCAGCATGAATTCGTCGGGATCAACGAGCGCGTTCAAATCGGCCTCGCTGGGTTTCGGCACGGCGATCCCGCGGCTGCCCGCCACCCGAAAGAGACTCGCCACGCGGGCATGCGCATACTGCACATAGTACACGGGGTTATCGGCCGATTGCTGCTTGGCCAGCTCGAGATCGAAATCCAGATGCCGATCGGACGACCGCATCAAAAAAAAGAACTTGGCGACATCGGCGCCGACCTCATCCACCACCTCGCGCAACGTGACAAATTCTCCCGCCCGTTTCGACATCTCGATTTTTTTTCCGCCACGCAGCAGGCTCACCATCTGGACCAGCACGACACGCAGCCGATCCTTGGGATACCCGAAGGCCTGGACGACCGCCTGCATGCGCGGGATGTACCCGTGATGATCGGCGCCCCACACGTCGATCAGGAGATCATACCCACGCTGCAGCTTGTCGCGGTGGTAGGCCACGTCGGATGCCAGGTAGGTGTATTCGCCGTCCTGCTTGCGGATCACCCGGTCCTTTTCGTCTCCATAGGAGGAGGAGCGGAACCAGGAGGCCCCCTCCTCATCGAACAGGAGTTCCTTCCGGCGCAATTCATCCAGCGCCGAGGTCACCGCACCGGCGGACAGCAGCGAGGCTTCGCTGGCCCATGAGTCGAAGGCAATACGAAACGACTGGAGATCGTTCCGGATGAGCTCCATCATTTCCCGATAGGCAAACTCCTGGCATTGCTGTTCGGCCTGCGCCACCGGAAGATCGGCCAATCCCGCACCCAGACGCGCCTGCACCCGTTCTGCCACCTGCTCGACGTAGGCGCCCTGATAGCCGTCTTCGGGAAGCGCCGCGGCCCGCCCGTTCCGTTGCTGATACCGGGCATAGACCGACTGCCCGAGCAGTTTCATCTGCCGGCCGGCGTCGTTGATGTAATATTCGCGAGAAATCTCGAAGCCGGATGCCTGCAACAGATTGGCGACCGCATCGCCGACCGCCGCTCCGCGCCCGTGGCCGATATGCATCGGGCCGGTGGGGTTGGCGCTCACGTATTCCACCAGCACCCGCCGGCCTTGGCCCAGATCGTTTCGGCCATACGCGGTGCCCTCTGTTTCGATTTGCGCTAACACCCGCATCCACAGATCGCGCTTGACCGTCATATTGAGAAAGCCTGGCGCGGCGATCTCCACGCGATCGAAGACGGACCGGGGCTGGTCGAGATTGTCGAGAATGATCTGTGCGACGTCTTTCGGAGCACGTCGTTCTTGCGAGGCGAGACTCATGGCGATGGCGGTTGCCAAATCACCCCACTCCGGACGCTTTGGGAAATCCAGTGTAATGGACGGCCAGGTCTCGACGGTGAGTTGCCCTTTTTGCTTGGCCTGTTGCAGCGCCTGCTGCAGCGCTTCTGTGACTTTCCCGCGCACAATCTCGTGGGGCACTCCCCCTCCTCTTCGCCCGCATAGTCATGAAGGCTTCTACTGCAACCTCATGAACAAGCGGGCTAACCCCGCTTGTTTTCAGAAGAAAATGGCTTCGGCAATTTAGCATAACTCCTACGTGAGAACAAGGTAACGGCACCGCCGTTTCATTCGCTCGGATTTCTATGCGCGCTCACTCCCTGAGCCGGCCAGCAATTTTCTGGCGAACTCGAGATCGGCCGGCGTGTTGATATTAAAAAATGACAAGAGCTGCGGGTCAACGTCCAGAAAGTCCTTTTCGGAAACCAGCCTTACGGTCAGATCAGGGACTTCCGATAAACCCTGTACCTTTAATTCCTGCGCCTTCGCCATCCGCTCCAAATGCGGCAGGCAGGCTTTTGAGTACACCGCGTGCATGGGTTGAAGCCCCGTCGCCAG
>JANOEZ010000579.1:0-2605 GCA_031413335.1 Nitrospirota bacterium | reverse complement strand
GCGCCCGCCACTCCCCTAACAACCGCTGCTTATAATCCCCCATTGCATCGACGGCATACGCATTTTCTGCGGTGCTCTGAGCCGCATAAAGATCGAGCAGTGACTGACCGCCCTCCGTCATGCTCGAAATTTGCCAGGATGCCGCGCCACCACTCCCGAAGAATCCCTGCACCATGGCACTGCCACCACCACCGCGCAGCGCCACCCGCAGATCATCACCATCGCGGCTGGTCCTGATGCTCTCCAGCGTCGCGCCGGCGAGCAGCGTCAGCGTATTCGCCTGCCCGTCAGCGGCATCGACGATGCGATCGGCGCCCATGCCCCAGTACAAGGCATAGGTATCGGCGCCCGAACCGCCGTCCAGCACATCGTCGCCGGTGATCGGTGACACCCCCGTCGTCCGACGCTCCGGTCCAAGACAGGGTGCATGGTCACATCTCAAAGCCAATAAGCTTACAAGTAACAAGCTGACAAGTTCCGGATGTCAGCCTGTCAGCTTTCTCGCTTGTCAGCTACTTTACAAACACCTTTTCCCGCTGAGTCTTTTCCTGCAACTTGATCAGCCCGTCGAGCAGCGCCTCGGGGCGGGGCGGGCAGCCTGGCACGTACACGTCCACCGGGATGATCTGGTCCACGCCCTGCACGACGCTGTAGCTGTTGTAATGGTTTCCCGATGTCGCGCAGGAGCCCATCGAGATGACGTAGCGCGGTTCCGGCATCTGGTCGTAGATGCGGCGGATCACCTCGGCCATCTTGCGCGTCACGGTGCCGGCGATGATCATGAGGTCGGCCTGCCGGGGCGAGGCGCGGAACACGCCGGCGCCGAAACGGTCGATGTCGTAGCGCGACGACACGGCGGCGATCATCTCGATCGCGCAGCAGGCCAGCCCGAAACTCATGGGCCAGAGCGCCGATTTTCTCGACCAGTTCACCACCCAGTCGATGTTCGTCGTGATGATGTTCGCTTCGAATTGCCGTTCCAGCATGCTCATAGATCACCTAATCCCATTCAAGAGCGCCTTTTTTCCACGCGTACCAGAAGCCCACCAACAGAATCGCAATAAACACGATCATCTCCACCAGGCCGGCGAGCCCCAGTTTTCTGAAATCCACGGCCCAGGGATAGAGAAACACGAATTCGATGTCGAAGATCACGAACAGCATCGCGATGATGTAGTAGCGCATCGGGAACTGCACGCGCGCGTCCTGGAACAGGGGGCTGCCGCTCTCGTAGGTTTTCAGCTTGGCCGGATAGGGATGACTTGGACGGACCACCCAGCCGGCCAGCAGCGACACCACGCCGAAGGCCAGCGCGACCACGATGAAGATCAGGATCGGAATGTAATTCAGCGGAACCGATTCGTTACCCATAGCCTCAGTCGCTCAAGTCATAAGGTCATAAAGTCGTAAAGTCTCGATCATTGACATGATGACTTTAAGACTTTGCGACTTTCGACAAGCCCGGCGCCAGCACCGACCCAAAAAATGGTTTGAACTTCAGCCCATCCAGCGCCGGTTCCGGCATGCCCTTGTGCTGGACCAGAATCTTGAACGTGCGGCCCATGCCGTCCGGCCGGAACAATTGGAGAATCGATTGAAACTCCTTCGAGCCGGGCTCGAAGGAGTCCAGCGTCTGCTCGACGCCCAGGCTCATGAGGAAGCTCATTTGATTCGTGAAACCCGTCACGCTCAGACCGGCTTCGTCTCCGACAGTGGCCAGAGTCGTGAAATCCACATGCGCCGTCATATCTTGTAGCCCGACGCGCGTGTAGGGATCCTCGGACGTCAGTTGCTTCCAGTAGCAGAGCAGGGTCCCGCGCGCGCGGTCCGGGCCGTAGAGGTCCTGCGCCGTGTGGCCATAGTCGATCGTGAGAGCGATACCATGCCCCAGCACGCGCGCGACCTCTTTCATCCAGGCGATCGCGTCCAGATTGATCTCCGTCGTGTAGCCCTCCGGCAGCGTGACGTCCAGCGCCGCGAGGCGCTTGAGATAGTCGGCCAGGGCCTGCGTCGACAGCGGTCCGGTCTGTTCGACGAACCGGCCGTCCATCTCGGCAACATAGAGTTCCTTCGGTTCGCCCTGCACAATCCTGACGCGATGGACCGGGAACGCGTCCACCAGTTCGTTCGACAGCAGTACACCGGTCAGGCTGCCATCAGCCAGTTCATTGAGGTCGTCCAGCCAGGACACATTTCCATACGGCAGCCACTGGGCCAGCGCTCGGCGCTGTTCTGCGAGCATCATCGGACTGCGTTCGATCAACACGTAGCGCAAGCGGGCAAAGAGGGCGGGGGAGTCCTGTTCGCAGGCGGCGAGGAAATCGCGCGCCAACAGGCCCTTGCCGGGCCCCATCTCGATCACAGTGAAGGGATCGGGCGAGCCGAGCCTGTCGTCAACCTGGCGGATTTGCCGTGCCAGCGTGCGCGCGAGAATCGGATGCACGTCGAAGCTGGTGTAATAGTCGCCGTCCCAGCCGATACGTTCCTCCGGCTCCGTGGTGCGCGTGTAGTAGCCGAACTCCGGACGCCGCGGAGGCCGGGCACGGCATGGCGCAGCAGAGCCTGGCGCTCGCGTATCTGCTCGGGCAGGGCGTCGAGAAGGACG
>JANOEZ010000578.1:0-4238 GCA_031413335.1 Nitrospirota bacterium | reverse complement strand
GCGAGCGGAAGCTGATCGAGAATCCCAGATTCCAGTATCCCCGGAACGTGCTCGGGTGGTTGCCCTTGGTGGTGGGAAGCGTGGCACGAATCGCGCCGATGTCCATACCTGCCATGAGCCTGCCTCTCCTTTGCGTTCGGTCCGGCGGTTAGGTTACTTGTTCCGCCGGTCGAATTCCTTGACCACCTGGTCGGTCAGGTTGACCGAGGCATGGGCATAGAGCACCACTTGAATGGTGGCCACCCCGCCTTCGTCGAGCACGGCCGTGAACCCACCCTTCTCCGCGACCGACTGGACCGCGTCGTCGAGCTTCTTCTGAAAGTCGCCGTAGGCCTCCTGCTGTTTCTGCTGGATCTCACGATCGAACTCCTGAATCCGGCGCTGGTAATTTTCAAACTTGACCCGGAATTGCTCCTGCTTTTCCTTCTTCGCCGCCTCGCTGAGCCCGCCCTCCTGAGCTTTCAACGCCCCCTCGAGTTTTTTGAGTTCTTCATCGTCCGCGGCAATGATGCGCTGCCGGCTGGCTGCAAACTCCTTCAGCCCTTCCTGCACCCGTTTGCCCACCTTGGTCTTTTCAAAAATCGTCCGCTGCTGGATCACGCCCACCTTGACGGGCTCCGCCGCCGAAGCCAGTCCCGCCAGGCACACCATCACCAGCCCCGCCGCCACTCCGAATACCATTCCGGCTTTCATGTGTCGCTCCTTTCCGTTCACTGCCCGCCCTTGTTGAATTCCTCGATGACTTTCGACGTGATGTCGAGCGAAGCCTCGTGATACACGGTTGGGCTCCCCCTCCCCTTCTCGACGACCATCGCCAGCCCCATCTGCTGGGCCAGACGCGCCACGACTTTCTCGATCTTCACCCGAAACCCTTCCAGTATTTCCTTTTGTTTCTCTTGAACCTCCCGGTTCATTTGATTCGCCCGTTGCTGATACTCCGCCATCCGCCGGCGAAATTGCTCTTCCCGCTCCTTCTTCGCCGTGGCGCTCAAGACACTCGCCTGCTTCATGAAATCTTCTTCCATGCGCCGGAGTTCTTTTTCCTCCGATTCCACCAACGCCTGGCGGCTCTTGGCAAACGACGCCAGCGACTCCATCGCTTTCTTGCCGGCATCCGTTTCGCTCAGGACGCGCTGCGGCTCCATCACGCCGATGGGCAGGCCCGATCGGCCGGCCGGTTGCGATTCAGCGGAACTGGCGCACCCGCCGACGAGCAACGTCGCACCTAGCACCATCATCCATCCGGCGCGATGCCACCCGCATCGTCCTTCCTGCTGGCTCATGTCCCCTGTGCGCATACCCTGTTTTCCTCCAGTGCGTACCATGGTTAGAACAACGATCCGACGGAAAACTCGAAGACCCCCTTCCGCTCCTGCGGATTGGGATCGAGGTTGAACCCGTAGGCGAGGCGGAGCGGCCCGAACGGCGACAGCCAGCGGGCTTCAATGCCGGCCGCCTGGCGAAGCTTCGTCGTAATTTTTTCGCCTTCGGCAAACCCTTTGCCGTAATCGAAAAAGAGCACGCCGTTCAGCTTTGCCTCATTCGAGATTGGGAAAATAAAGTCGTTATTGAAGACGATCTGGCGGTTGGCGCCGACCAGCGTCCCGCTCGGCGTCACCGGCCCCGCGCGACCGAACACGAACCCGCGCATCGTGTTGATGCCGCCGACGTAAAACAGTTCGGTCAGCGGGATCGGTTTGCCTTCCAGGCCCTCGGTGACGCCGACCCGCCCGCGAATCGAATGCCGCGCGTCCCAGAACAGCGGCGTGTATTTGACCGCGTCGACCTGGAATTTGTAAAAGTTGTTCTTTCCTCCCAGATACTTGCTGCCGTAATCGAAATTGATCGCGCTTCTGGTGCCGCTGCGGGGATCGGTGTAACTGTCTCGCGTGTCCCGAGAAAGCGACGAGCGAAATCCGGTCGTGGATTGAGCCCCCAGCTGATCCTTGACGAACTGGGGCGCATCGACCTGCACGTCGATGATCCGTAATTGTTCCACCAGGGGGCTGATCGCGCCGGAGGTGTACTCCGAAAACCACCGTCCGATCGTCACGGTGGCGCCGGATTTATTTTCGATATACGTCTGGAAATTAGTCCGCGTGTTGAACACGTCGAGCTGGACCGACGTCAGCGAGTCCTGGAAGTACGGCTCACGGAAGGTGACCAATCCGAGATTGCGCCGCTGGCCCAACTGGCCGCGGATCTTGAGCATGTGCCCGCGACCGCCCAGGTTGCCTTCCGTGATGTCCGCCACCGTCGTCAATTTGTCCAGGGTGCTATAGCCGCCGCCGATGCTGAACTGGCCCGTGTTCTTCTCCTTGACCTTGACGTTCAAATCCACCTTGTCCGGCGCGACCTGCTGCGGCAGGATTTCGACCGTTTCGAAAAACTGGAGATTGTTGAGCCGCTGGAAGCTTCGCTGCATGGAGACCGTGTCGATCACTTCCTGCTCGTTGATGCGGACCTCGCGCCGGATGACGTTGTCGCGGGTTTTATCGTTGCCGGAAATGTTGATTTTCTGGACTCGAATCAACTCGCCTTCCTTGATGTTAAAAACCAGCGACGCCGTGTGGGCCTGCTCGTCCTTGGCCATCCCGTAATCCGAATCGGCAAACGCGTACCCCTTGGTCCCGTACAGATCCTTGACGCGCTTGTTCTCGTCGAAAATCTTCGTGACCGAGACGATCTCGCCGGACACCAGCTTGGACCCGGCCTTCAGTTCCTCTTCCTCGAACAGGGTGTTGCCGCGATAGCCGATCTCGCCGATGGTAAACGACTCTCCCTCCATGACCGTGAACGTCACCGTAAACCATTTCTTATCCTCGGTCAGCTCCACCACCGGCGCGCTGACCTGCACGTTCAGATAGCCCCGGTTGTAATAGTTGCCCCGGATCCGCTCGGCGTCGTTGGCCAGCTCGTCGCGCTTGAGCAGGCCGGAGTCGCTGAACACCGACGGCAGTGTCAGCCGGGTGATGATCCCGTACAGCGGAACCCATTCGCGCGTCGCGAGATTTTTGAACATCTCTTTTCGTGTGAACACGACCATGCCGTCGAAGTTCACCGTCTTGATCTTGGCCCGCTCGCCCTCTTTGACGTACAACGTCAACCGCTTCCGGTCTTCTTCCACGGATTGGATGATCGGCACGACCTGCACATTGTAATACCCGTCCTCCTGATAGGCCTGGCGGACGCGCTCGGCGCTTTCCTTCGCTTGCTGCTGGTCCAGAAACGAGTTGTTGCGGATCGTGATTTTCTCCTTCAGCTTGTCGTCGCCGAGATTGTCGTTGCCGTCGAACACGATGTCCGTGATGAACGGCTTCTCCCGCACGACGAACACGACGGCGACGCCCCCTGACACCGGCTCGGTCTCGATCCGCACATCCTCGTAAAAACCCATCTCATAGATGAGCCGGATCTGGGTCCGGATGGCTTCGCCCGTGTACCGATCGCCGACCTTGAGCGTGAGGCGCCCCCGGACGGCCGTTTCCTCGATCCGCTTGGCGCCCCGAACCTGAATGGACTTCACCTTCTGCTCGCCGTCCTGGGCTTGCGCCACACCCGGCGGGAAAACCAGCAACGCAAGGACGAGACTGAGAATACGGATGGACCACCACCCGGCCGAAATGGTCACTGCAGCCTTTCCGTCCAAGGCCGCCGACCACGAGTCGCGGAGACTGCGCCTGAAAAATTAGAAGCCGTTGCGTACGCATGAACCACGCTTCGGCCGTAACAGATTGCACACATGAACATCGTTCCCGTATCCAGACCAGGAGGAGCTGGTGCCTCTGCACATGGCCACCCCCTAGCTCTCCAAGGTTTTGAAAAATCTGAGAAATTATAAGGGCCGATTCCCACAATGTAAAGCGATTTTCGACTCGTTTGCAGCGGTTTCACGCATCTCCGGTTGCCGTGACCCTTCGATGAACTCGGGGTCAATCCTGAGCAAGCCCAGCCCGAAGGAGCGGAGCAGTCGCTGGATTGACTTTCTTTCAACCCATCCCCTAGTATCCGATGCATGTCGTCCGCACTGGTCCGGAAAGCCGTCATCCCGGCCGCAGGCCTCGGAACGCGCTTTCTTCCCGCCACCAAGGCTTCTCCCAAGGAAATGCTGCCGCTGGTGGACAAGCCGTTGATTCAGTACGCCGTGGAAGAGGCCGTTGCGTCGGGCATCGAAGACATCATTATCATCACCGGCCGAGGCAAACGGGCGATCGAGGACCATTTCGACCGGTCGTTCG
>JANOEZ010000577.1:0-2533 GCA_031413335.1 Nitrospirota bacterium | reverse complement strand
TCCAGCGCCACTTCGATCGGCTGTCCAGGCGGATTCCCCGCCGTCACGATGTTCACCGTGTGCGGCACCGTATCATGCACCTGCACCATCAGCTCGCGGAAGCTGCCGTTCGCCGCATGGCCCACCGGCTCGACGGTGCGGATGTCCGCCACGGGCCCGCTCCGGACTTCCTTGCCGGTCGTCGGGTTGTGATAGGTGGACCCAAACGGCTCGGCGATGAAGGTCCCGAAGCCGCCGTGCGGCCACGTGGTCGCGCCGAAGGCATGGTCGTGCCAGAACACCGTGCCCACGTCCGCATCCACCCAGAACCGCTGCCGGACGAATTCCACCGTCACGATGTCGTTTGCCGGATGGTCGTTCTTCAGGCCCCTGCTCAGGGTGATCGTGTTGCCGTTGATAGCCTTGATCCGGGCGACTTCATTACCCTTCACGTTGTCCGCCCCGACCAGGATTTCCGTGTTCATGTGATACTGGGCCGCGTTCTTCACCGAGATGCTCGTGGCCCCTTTCTTCACCGCGCCCGTCAGCACCGTGTTCATCGGCGCCGGCAGGCCCTTCTTGTTCTTCTTCTCCAGCATCGTGAACGGCCGGACCGACTGCTCGTAGGAGAAGCCGGTGATCACGCCGTCCGACGCCTGGTTGTCGAACTGCAGGAAGTGCCAGTGCGTGTTGATCTTGGACGACTGGAAATTCGTGTAGTCGTCGTCGTCCCACTCGCTGGTCAGCGTCCAGTCCACGCAATCGTAGATGTTGCCGCGGACGACCAACGGATATTTCAGATCGTCGTTGGCCCGGATCGCCGCTTCCTCTTCATGCAGCACGTAGATCAAGCCGTTCGGATCCACCACGGCCGGCTCCTTGCCCTGCGCCTTGGCCAGCTTGATCGGGAGTTTAATGAAATGGACGTTGTAATCCTTCCTGCCGGCATTCTCCGGACAGAGGCTCCAGCGCCCGCTCTCGCCCGGCTTCGCATTCTCCAGGCTGGGCTCGCCGTTCTCGTCCCGGGCGATCATCTCCAGCCAGGGCGCGCCGACGTGCCGCGGGGAAAACATCACCCGCCGGCCGAAGTGCGGCGTCAGGTGCGGCCACGCCACCTTGCCCGTGGCGGGCTCGAAGGTGATCGGATGCCGCTTGCCCGGATGCGTGGACTTGTACTTGGGATTGTCGATCGTGCTCTCTCGCTCGCTCATGGCGCGAGTGCCTTCCCACATCCAGTCGAGCACCGTCGCGTCGTAGGAAATCGTCTGCCCCTTTTCGTCGTCCTTGTGGCCGGGCTTGCCCTGTGTCGGTAGCTGCATCTCGACCCAGTCCTTGATGGTGATCACGGCCGGGTTGCCCTTCCAGTTGCTCTTGCCCTCTTTCACGATCTGGAAGGTCTTGCCGAACCAATCCAGGGTCTTGCCGACCAGCTTGTCGGACGTCACCGGCATCTTGATGCGGCCCTTCCGGTCCGGCAGTTCGCGCAGGTCCGGCATCGTGTCGTTGCGCTGGTCGCCGATCTGCATCGTGTTGTACACGCGCCAGTAGCCCCACATGCCCGCCACATAATGGTGCGCGACGTGGCAGTGGAACAGGAAGTCGCCCGCCAGTTGCTGGCAGAGGCCCGAGCCGCACTCCGTCTCCAGATCGAGCGCCTCGGACGGCCCGATCACCTCGACGTCCACGCGGTCCGTCTTGACACGGATCACCGGATACTTCACCGGCCCGTTGGTCGCCGTGGCCCACAGGTTCATGTCGTCGATCGCCCGCGGGCTGCGCGGCCAGCGGATGGTGCCGCCGTGCGGGTGGTGCGAATGGAACACCTCCGACCCGCCATGGACGAGGCGGAACTTCGCCGGATCGCCCATGTAGGAGCGGGGAATCGTCGGGGACGGATCGCCGAACGTATAGGAGCTGTAGCCCATCGACTCGTCCTCGAAGCCGAAGTACTCATGCTGGACGTGCATATTATTGATGCCGAACGGCTCGCTGCGGTAGTTGATCGAGCGGCCAGCCGGGCGGTAGGCGTCCGTCAACGGATCGCGCTGCGGGATGAAGTCGCCCTTCTTATTGTTGATGCGGAACGCTTCGTCGCCATTCTCGTGATAGATCAGCACGAACTCGCGGAAGTCCGGACCGGTCCCGTTCTTGATGATGACTTGCCAGCCGCTCCGGGCCGGGGTCGGATCGCCCGTACCCAGCGGCTCCAGATACTCCGAGCCCTTCGGCTCCACGACAAAGGTGCCGAACATGCCCAACACCGTCAGTTCGCGGTCGTTGCTGAAGCTGTGAAACTGGCGGGCGCCTTCCTGCGTCGCTGGGTGGATGTACCATTCCAGATCCACCGCCTTATCCTTGGCCACGATCGAATCCGGATTGGTCGTCGTCGCCGGTTTGCCGGTCGCGCTGACCACCGCGCTGGAGCCGTGGATATGCAGGCTCACATCCTCGCCGCCTTCCAGCTTGTTCTGCAGCTTGATCTTGACGCAGTCGCCCTGGTTGCCGCGGATCACCAGCGGCTGAATCCACTGGGCCTGCACGCCGGGCAGCACCG
>JANOEZ010000576.1:0-1620 GCA_031413335.1 Nitrospirota bacterium | reverse complement strand
GTCACTCGGCAACATTACTGAAAAATGGGAAGGTGCTTATTTCAGGGGGAATGGGAGAATTACGTTCGGCTGAAGTCTTTGATCCTTCTACAGGAATTTTTATTACAACTGGGGAGATGACCTGCCCCCGTTCATGTCTATGATTGCCGCAGCCACGCCTTTCTTGATATCGCGAATGGTGTTCTTTTCTATGACGACGTTGGAGGATTGGACCCCTATACCATAAAACCCGATCAGGTCAAAAATCGTGTTGTTGTCTATGATTGCCGCAGCCACGCCCTTCTTGATATCGATCCCGTCGCCATTCGCGGCGGAGCCTGGACCATCGGATCGCCACCCGAATCCCTCGCCCCCAATCGTGTTGCCGCTGATTCTCAACAGACCAGTCACCACTTCTCCTTCTTCGCTTCCCTTTATGTACCCGATATACATACCTTCATTCCCATTTGCGGTAATCGTGTTATTCAGGATGTCGACGTCCCTGAATGAATTCGTTCCACCGATGTGGATCGCCTGGTATGCGTTGCCGAAAAATGTGCAATTCACGACCTTCAATGACCCATTCCTGGTTCCTGACGATTGGTACCAAAACCCTATGGCGTATTCATTGGCAAAGGATATCTGCAGTCCATCGACCACCACTCTTTCGACATTGACCTGTTGAAACTCGAAAATATGCGGCTTGCTGGAAAAATGAATATCTTGCTGGAGATTGGCGCCTTCAAGAGGGAATACATAGAGCGTGCTTGCCGCGACGTCATGAAAGAACTTACCCACCGAATCAAGCGATTCCAACGCGCGAACCTTGTCATAAAACCGGCTGTGTATCTGGTCATGGACAATCAGAATCTCCTTGATACTCGGAACCCCGGGTTCAATGGCCGCCTGTGTGAAGAAAATGCCTCTTGAACCGAGACTGGACCAGTTACGAGAGCTGGTCGCGCCCATGAGCTGTGGGGCCGTGGCTGCAACCCCGTATGCCCCGAACTCGACGGAGCGTGAGATCTTAATGGACGCGTCCTTCCACGTACATCCCTTCTTAAACAGAACCTTATCTCCGTTGACAAATGCAAAACTTGAAACCCTGGATGTAGATTTCCACGCAGTCGATTCGCTCACACCCTCATTGGCATCATCCCCTGTATCGCAGGCCACATAGTAGGTGGCAGCCTTGAGGTCATCGACGACAGACAGGCATGCAATGAGTACGAATACCCACATGCTGATACGCGGCATGGTATTCAATCTCCTAGTTCCACTGACATGCCATCGATCGCGCCGGCCCATCCGTTCCTGACCGAGCGACATACTCTACCGACTCCCCCGACGCTTATGGCAACTGGAAGGTAAAGCCTCTGTTAACAAATTGTTAAAAACGGAGGGGGGGGAAAGGGGGAGGCATAGGCTGAAGGGGTTCAGGCTGAAGGTTCTTAGGGGTCAGGCTTCAAGCGCGAGGAGCGAGGCTTGGCGACCTGAATCCCTTCAGCCTGTACCCCTGATTTATGACAAAAACAATCGAAACCTGAACTCGTTGTAACACTACGTAGATACCTTGGTGACGGTCCACGCGACGGATGCGATTCGAAGTTCTGGGTTCGAGGTTCCAAACACTTCAGCCTT
>JANOEZ010000575.1:0-1127 GCA_031413335.1 Nitrospirota bacterium | reverse complement strand
GGCCGGCGACACCGTGGCCGGCTCGAGAGAACAGACAGCTTGCAAGTTGTAATCGCCGCCGAACCTCGCAGGAAGTTCTGAACCGATTGACGCGGGGAAGCCGCCGCCGTAGAACAGAGGGCATGGCTTCCCCGTTGTCGTTGAGCCGTGCGACGCTGGTGACGCTCCTTGTCGGTGTCATCGTCGCTCCCCCATCCGTCGGCGCCGAATCATTCTCCAAATCCTCCGACGTCCGCGTGGACGTTACGCTGACTTCGTGGCTGACCGAGGGCAAAACCCGTTGGAACTTCTCTAACAAGAACCCTCTGTTCGGAAATCCCACTTCCGAGCTGGACTACAAAGACGTTGGTACGACCGTGACCGAAGTGGGCGGCAAGGTGTCGTTCGACAAGCGCTCCTTCCAGTATTTTCTGCGTGGCCAGTTCGGCTATGGCGGGGTGGGCGGCGGGCGCCTCGTGGACGACGATTATCTGGCCGGCCAGCAGCGCTATTCACGGACCTTCAGCGACCTGGACGGCAGCCACCTCTGGTACCTGAACGCCGATTTCGGGGGCCAGATTGATGTCTGGCAAAAGCGGGCCTCGCTGGGCGCCTTCGTCGGCTACCAGCATCGGGAAGAAAAGCTGCAGGCATTCGGCGTCGGCCAGGTGGAATGCACGGCGCCAGGCGTGCGGTGCAATCCGGTGGGGACCGTGTCCCATGTCAACCAGTTGGTGTTGACCAATGCCTCCAAGTGGGATTCATTCCGGCTCGGGCTCGAAGGCGAGGCGCGCCTGCACCCCCGACTCAGCCTCGACGGACGGGCTGCATTTCTCGCCTCGCATCTGAGCAACAAGGACATCCATCACCTGCGAACAGATCTCAAGCAGGACCCCAGCATCACCATGACCGGGAACGGAATCGGATTCAACGGCGAGGCCAACGCCAGCGTGATGGTCTACCAGCAACTCTTCTTCGATGTCGGCTATCGCTACTGGTGGCAGCGCGTCGGCAGCGGCGACGTCGTGTTCCGCGGGACGACCGGAGACTCGCAGCCGTTGCCGTTGAACGAATTCCGCAGCATCAGACAGGGACTCACATTCGGCCTTCGATATACTTTCTAATCGCACATCCACCGACGCCAACCG
>JANOEZ010000574.1:0-4351 GCA_031413335.1 Nitrospirota bacterium | reverse complement strand
CCCCGTCGACGCTGTTTGTCCGGATCGGCAGCGGCTGCTCTAGATCGCACACGACGTCGATGCCGGGCTGCGCCATCCTGTCGAAGCCCCGTGCACCGGCGACCTTGTTGGGGCCGCACCCCAGATCGATCACCATCGGCTTCACAGCAACCGCCGGCAGGCGTCGAGGAAATACTCCGCGCGCCTTTCACAGGTATGATATTTCAGAAGATGCGCATGCCCTTCGCGCGCGACAGCCTCCCTCTCCTTCTCCTCCTTGAGATAGTACCTGACCAGGGATTCCAGATCGCGGAGATCGGGCCTGCAAAACACGGCATGCTGCCGATGAACAAAATTATCGGGAATCTCGGCCTCGGGGGCATCGGAAATCAGCAGCGCATTCATCGCCACGATCTCATAGTACCGGGGAGACGGCGTCCACCCTCCCCCCCGGATCGCCACGGCGATCTTCGAACGGGCGATCTCCCGATAATAGGCATCGGGAGATTTATGTTTACCGCGATCGCTCTCCGACGCCGGCCCACCATTGGTCAGTTTTGTCCACAGGCGCCTGACAGGTCCCCGGACCAGCTTGTATTGCCGGTCACCGACCGCCGCGTAAACCCCTCCTTCGAACCGGACCCCGTCCAAACGCGAGAGGATTTCGACCGCCTTCACCCGCCGCGGGTGCGAGGCGCGCCCGGTATATGAGACATCCACATCCTTCGGGATCGCGCCGATATCGGGGAGCGCATCCAACACGATGGAAAGCGGCAAGGGGATCGTCCGTTCGAACAGCGTATGGTCCTTCCGAAACGACCACCTCCGCGCAGCCATCTGCCGGAGGGGATGTCCTAATGACCAGATATAGTCGCGCTTGAAATACAGCCCGATGGGATAACGGGCCACAATGTCGTGGCGAATGAAGGCATCATCGGCGCCGTCCAGAAACACCATCGGCGGAAAGGGAACTTTTCCATATAACTGTGCGCACTCCTCCAGGCACGACGGACGAAATGACGCCAGACACACCAGATCGAATGCGTGGTCCCGGAGGAGGTCGAGCACCTGTTCCCGGCTCCACCGCGCACCGGGCCGTTGCACCAGATACCAGTTTTTTACCTGCGGGTCGTGATAGAGCGGTTTGTACGGATAATCCACCACCTGTTCGTTACCGAGCACCCGCGAGAGGCCGATGTAGAGCGGATCGGACACATAGTCGAACTGGTCATCGCAGAGAAAAAGAATACGCACGGATTGTCCTGGGGCCTCACTGGTTGTGGAAGTTCCTACGGAGGCGATTATACCCACGAGTCTTTACAGGGACAACGACAAAGCCTTCCTGCGCCTCCGTCCGGAACAACGGCAATCGCAGCCGTCTTTCTTCCGCGCTGCCTACTTCCAAACCCAGATATCCGGAATCCCCTCGCAGTGCTTCTTGAAGGCCATGAAATTCGCTTCGACATCCCCCTTGTCGACCAGGACATTTTCGCGGCACACGAAGGAATCCGTCCAATGCAGGCCCAGCGTCTCATACTTGGGATTGAGGCGGCGGAACCAGCGATTGACGACAGAAAAAATTCCGTCGACTCCATCGAGAATCTCGAGCGCATGGTGTTCGCGCCGGCCGCTCAGCCATGACGGCCCGACCGTCAGATGAAAGCGGCTGTAGGCATGGATCTGGGCATGCTTAAACGTAAACTGAATCCCTCCATCGACCGCTTCGCACAGCCAGTGATGATGTGAATATCCGCAATACCGGATGCGCTCGATGCCAGGCGTGCTCTCGATGATCCGTGTCGGAGTCTCGAAATATCCCGCTTTCGACACCCGCATCATTTCCCTGCATACCCAGATGGGATCCCGCAGATCCTCCAGCGTCCCTTTGCATAGTACGAAATCGAACTGCTTGTCCTTGAAGGGCCACGGGTCGCGCGAACAGATGTCCCACTTGATCCATGTCGCCTGCGAAAAGTGCGGCTCGGGCCAGATATCCCTGCACCATGGCGTCAAGCCTGTCCGTTGGTCCCACGACAGGAAATCGAGCACAAAATTGGCCCGGCTCAACGGCTTGATGCCGCCGCCGACATCGAGGACCACGTGCCCGGGCTGAATCAGTTTGGGAAGCTCATCAAATGTACCAATGCGAACGGACATGCCACTCTCCTTTTAAATTTAACCCCACTCCATTCTTCGCACATATCCACGGACCATCAGCGCCAGAACCACCACTACGCCGGTTCGATGTTCGGGGTTCCCCCCTCCCTACCCTCCCCACTTCGAGCCTGCAGTCTCTTACCGTATGGGATCAAGACCCAGCTTCGCTTGCCACTCTCTCACATAATCCCAATCCACCCGTAATTCCGGCCGCTGCGTGATCTTCTCGATATCGGCCCGATCCTGGAGCCGCCCGGCTATCGCCTTGAGGATGATAAGGTCTTCAAGCGTCACAATGGGAAGAGCCAGTCCCTGAAAATCCACCGTCCGCTTTCGTTCCAACACCGATTTGAGAAAGTCGGATTGTGCGAGCAGCAGATCTACGATGACCTCCCGACCTTCCCGCATTCCCACGACTCTCCATATGGACAGTCGTTTGAAGACCATGGGATCGGAATGGGGAATGACGGATTCGAAGACGGAAGAGAACAGCGTCGCAACCGTCTCCCGGTCAGGCCGATCGAGCCGTATCAGGAGATCCACATCGGTCGTGGCGCGCGGCTCGACCAGCGCTCCATAGGCCAATCCGCCGGCCAAGGCATACTCCGTGCCCCGATCGTTCATGCCTCGGATCACGTCGGCCAGCACCGTGATCAGGAAGGATTGTGCCGCCACGCTTGCTCCTTAGCTTGCCGCACTTCGCTCATGACTTTTTGACGCGCCTCGTGATCCAGGTACTCCTGTTTCAGCACTGCGAGCCGCAATTGCAGACACAGGTCGGTCAGCTCGGCGCATCGGAGGAGGTTTTCCGTGATCCGGCGTGCCTCCACCGCATCGGTTTTATCGCCCGTTTTCATCATCTCCTCCCCGTCGTCCATTGCTCAACGGACGGTTTCCTTCTTCTCACTTTGAACCAAGAATCTGGTTGCGGCCGCAAACACCTCATCCACTGGAATCTGCTTCATGCAGCTCTCTTCGCCGCGCGTGCAGGTCGGATGAAAACACCGCCGGCAATCAAGCCCTTTATAGAGCACTTCCGTCCGCGCGCCACGGGGGCCCCACTCGACCGGATTGGACGGCCCGAACAGCGCCACCACCGGAACCCCCAGCGCCGCCGCCATGTGCATGGGACCGTTGTCGTTTCCAACGAACAGCGCGCATCGCTTCAATACAGCGGCATATTGCAGCAACGTCAGCCGCCCGGCAAGCGGAACAACAGCCGTCCGCGCATTGGCCCGAATCGACTCGGCCAGGTCCCGTTCTTTGGCGTCGCCGCCGATCAGGATCCGGCAATCATACTTTTTGGCCAGACGGCAGGCCAACTCGGCAAATCGCTCCGGCGGCCAGGCCTTGAACCAATAGCGCGCGCCGGGTTGAAGCATCACCAGACGTTTGGCGCTGCTGGAACTTCCTTCACCGGTTATCTCCTTCAGCAACCGGGCAGCGGCTTCGTCATCCTCCGGCGACGTCTGCAGGATTAGCGGCCCGGCCTTGGGCTGAATGCCCAGCGGCCGCACGGCCTCCAGATCGTGCTCCACACGATGCATCGTTTCCAGTCCTGGCCGCACCACCGTTGTATACAACAATCCTCGCCAGCGGTGTTCTTCATTAAGGCCGATCCGAACCGGCGCAGCGGTGCAGCGGGCGAGCACGGCTGAACGGTCTCCGTCCGTGAGGTCGACCACGCAATCGAAACCGCGCCGCCGGACAGCCCGAAGAAACCTGGCCTGCCCCGCCAGCCCGCTCCGTTCGACGACCAGCACTTCGTTAAGATCCGGATTCCATTTCAACACATCCTCGGTGCCGCGATTCACTGCCATGGTCAGATGCACATCAGGAAACCGCTCGCGCAACGCGCGCAACACCGGGGTCGCCAGCAATACGTCGCCGATGTAGCGGAGTTTGATAACCAGAATGTTGTTCATGTTCAGATACAAGTTACAAGCTGCAGGCTGACAAGTTTCGTTCCGACAAGATAAAAGCTGCAAGTTTTTAAGACGTGGCCGCATCCTTCTGAATGTCAGCTTGTTGCTTGTTTACTTGTCAGCTCTGTTTACACACTTCCCTATACACCGCCAGCGTCTGCCGCGCCGCCCGTTCCCAGGTAAACTGCTTGGCCTGTTCGAATCCTTTTGCGCGAAGAGATTCCCGCAATGACGCATCGCGAAAAATCCTGACCATGGCTCCGGCGAGTTCTTCGTCGTCCTCGGGATTC
>JANOEZ010000573.1:0-1334 GCA_031413335.1 Nitrospirota bacterium | reverse complement strand
AGGTGCTGCTGGCCATCATGGCCGGCCTCTACGCCATCTATCACGGGCCGGAGGGGTTGAAGCGCATTGCCGAACGCGTACACGGCCTGACCGTCGTGCTGGCCGAAGGACTGCGGAAGCTGGGCTACGAGGTCGGGCCGGTGCCGAGCTTCGACACGCTGCGGATTAAGCCGATGGGCCGCGCGCCCCACCAGACGGTGGACCGGATCTTCGCCCGCGCGAACGAGCGCCGCCTGAACTTCCGCCGATTCGACGACGATACGATCGGCGTGGCCCTCGACGAAATGACGACGGCAGCGGAAATCCAGACCATCTTCGAAGTCTTCGCCGGCGGCAAGGCGGCCCCGTTCACCGTCAAGGAACTGGCCGACAAGGTCACGCTCGGCTACGGCAAAAACTTTGCACGAACGAGCAAGTACCTGACCCACGAGGTGTTCAACCGCTACCACTCCGAGCACGAGATGCTCCGGTACATCCAGCGGCTGCAGGACAAGGACCTCTCCATGGTCCATTCGATGATCCCGCTCGGCTCCTGCACGATGAAGTTGAACGGCTCGGTGGAAATGATCCCGGTCACGTGGAAGGGATTCGGCCGCCTGCATCCCTTCGCCCCGAGCGAGCAAACGCTCGGCTACCACGATCTGGTCCGGCAATTGGAAGACTGGCTGGCCGAAATCACCGGCTTCGCGGCCGTCTCGCTGCAGCCGAACGCCGGCTCGCAGGGCGAGTACGCGGGCCTGATGGTCATCCGGGCCTATCACCGGCATCGTAAGGAAGGCCATCGCAACGTCTGCCTGATCCCTGCGTCGGCCCATGGGACGAATCCAGCCAGCGCGGTGATCGCCGGCATGACCGTCGTGCCGGTGGCTTGCGACGACAAGGGGAACGTCGATCTATCTGATCTGGAAGCCAAGGCCAAGGAGCACCACAAGAACCTCTCGGCCTTGATGGTGACCTATCCCTCGACGCACGGTGTCTTTGAGGAAGGCATCAGGAAAATTTGCCAGATCGTGCACGCGCACGGCGGGCAGGTCTACATGGACGGCGCCAACATGAATGCGCAGGTCGGACTCTGCCGCCCAGGCGATTTCGGCGCGGACGTGTGTCATTTGAATCTGCACAAGACGTTTTGCATTCCGCACGGCGGTGGCGGCCCCGGCATGGGCCCGATCTGCGTGGCCGCGCACCTCGCTCCTTATTTACCCGGCCATCCGCTTGTGAAGCTCGGCGGGGCCGATGCCATTGGACCGGTTTCAGCCGCGCCCTACGGCAGCGCCAGTATTCTCGCCATTCCCTGGGTCTATATCGCCTTGATGGCGGCGGAAGGGCTCACG
>JANOEZ010000572.1:0-1059 GCA_031413335.1 Nitrospirota bacterium | reverse complement strand
AGTGGAGGATCGTCCGCGCCCCCGGAAAGATCGGGCAGGTCTCTTTGGCCCGATCGCAGACCGTGACCACATACTTGAACCGCACGCCCGCAAACTCGTTCAGATGTTTCGATCGCTGCCTGGAAACGTCCACGCCTGATTCCTTCATGGCCTTGACCGCGCTTGAATTGAGGCCGACCGGGTTGGTCCCGGCGCTGGAGACCTCGAACCGGTCGCCGGCCAGATGCCGCAACCAGCCTTCCGCCATCTGGCTCCGGCAGGAATTCCCAGTGCAGAGAAATAGAACCTTGTCTTTCCTCTTCTTCTCGCTCTTCACGCTTCACCGTTCGGCGGGCTCACGGTCCTGTGGAAACCAATGCCGGGTCCGATTGCACACATGGCACACGGAGAGCATCACCGGCACTTCCACCAGCACGCCGACCACGGTCACCAGGGCCGCGCCAGACTCTGGGCCGAACAGGGCGATCGCCGTCGCCACGGCGAGTTCAAAGAAATTGCTGGCCCCGATCAGGGCACCAGGAGCGGCCACGGAGTAGGGAACTCTCAGGACTTTCATCAGCCCGTAGGCCAGTGAGGAATTGAAATAGACCTGTAAGAGAATCGGCATGGCAATCAGCAGCACGTGGCTGAACTTGCCAGTGATGTTGTCCGCTTGAAAGGCAAAGATGCACACCAGCGTCACCAGGAGGGCCATGATCGTGACCGGCTGGAACTTCGGCAGGAGCATGCCCTCGAACCAGGCACGTCCATGGGTCCGAATGGCCCACGCTCTGATTAAAACACCCGAGGCGAGGGGAATCACAATAAAGAAAATGACGGAATCAAGCAGGACAAGAAACGGGACCGCCAGCGACGACGCTCCGCTGACCAGGAAACCGACAAGGGGAGCAAACAGCACCAGCATGATCAGGTCGTTGACCGACACCTGCACCAGCGTATAGGCCGGATCGCCGTCCGTCAGGTAGCTCCACACAAACACCATCGCGGTGCAGGGGGCTGCGGCCAGGATGATGGCTCCGGCGATGTATTGATCGGCTTCCGCCGGCGTGATCCAGGAGG
>JANOEZ010000571.1:0-2675 GCA_031413335.1 Nitrospirota bacterium | reverse complement strand
GACAAGGCGGGCGAGCGGCTGCTGGAGGCCTGCCTGCCGGCGGCGGAGGAGCGGTTGCGGGAGGAAGGGCTTTCGGGAGAGATTTATATTTTCAAGAACAATACGGATTCGCTGGGCAATACCTACGGCTGCCATGAAAATTATCTGATGCGCCGGGATGTGGATTTTTGGAAGGTGACGGAGCAGTTGATCCCATTTTTCGTGACGCGCCAGATTTTCGCGGGCGCGGGGAAGGTGCTCAAGGTGTCGGGCAAGCCGCAATACTTCATCTCGCAGCGGGCGCAGCATATTCATGAAAAAACGTCGTCGTCCACGACGTCCTCCCGCAGCATCATCAACACGCGCGACGAGCCGCACGCGGATGCGGAGCGGTACCGGAGGCTCCACATCATCGTCGGGGACTCCAACATGTCCGAGTACGCCACCTATCTCAAGGTCGGCACGGCCTCGCTCGTGCTTTCGATGGTGGAGGACGGGTTCACGGTTGCCGGCATGGAACTGGAGGATCCGGTCAAGGCGATCCGCGAAATCTCGCGCGATCCGACGTTGAAGAAAAAGGTCAAGCTGGACGACGGCCGGCAGATGAGCGCCATCGAGATTCAGCGGACGTACTGGGAGCGGGCGCACGAGTATCTGGAGACGCAACCGCACGATCCGGTCCTGGAAGACGTGCATGAAAAATGGGGGCGGATCATCGAGCATCTGGACGACGATCCATCCCACCTGACCCGCGAGGTGGATTGGGTGAGCAAGCGGCTGCTGCTGCAGTCCTATGTGGACAAAAAAGGGTGTAACTGGGACGATCCCAAGGTGTTTCTCATGGATCTCCAGTATCATGACGTCAAGCGGACCCGCGGGCTCTATTATCTGATGGAATCGCGCGGGCTCGTCGAGCGGGCGGTGGAGGAAGAGGCCATCCAGGCGGCAATGTCCGTGCCGCCACAGACGACGCGCGCCAAGGTGCGCGGAGATTTCATCCGGTTCGCCAGGGCCAAGAATCGCTCCTATACCGTGGATTGGACCTATCTCAAGCTCAACGGCTATTGGGAGGAGACGATCCTCTGTATGGATCCGTTCAGCGCGGTCAACCGACGCGTCGAAGAATTAGTCTCCCAGGTCGCCGGCCCACGGTTCTACCGATGAACAGTTCGATGCGTCTCACCACACGATCGAGAGACGGCCGGATGCCCGGCTGGGCGATCGCGGCGGTGATTCTGCTGACCAGCGTCGTTCCGGTCGATCTGTTTCCGAACGCCCCGCATGAGATCCAGGGAGCCGACGGGCAGTACAGCGGGAAGCAGGGGCAGGTGCTGCTCGTCCAGGTACGAACCGGCGGTCGTGCCACCGACGTGACGGGACGGTTTCTCACCCGTACGATCCCGTTCTTTGCGGTTCCGGGTGAACGCTCCGACACAGTCATCGGGCTGCTGGGCATCGACATGCAGGACAAACCGGGCATGCACGAACTCATGGTGGAGATCCATGAGCGTGACGCGACGCGGCGCTTGAGCTATCACGTGTTGGTACTGAAGGAAAAATATCCCATCCAGCATCTGACGCTGCCGAGCGAAAAAGTCGATCTCGATGAAGAGAATCTCATCCGTGTCAAAACGGAACAGGAACGGGTCAAGACCGTCTTGCAGGGCGTGTCGCGTGAGCGCTTGTGGGAGGGGCCCTTTGTCGAGCCGGTGCAGGGCGAGGTGGCGGGCGCCTTCGGGCGCACACGGGTGATCAATGGCCAGGCGAAGAGCCCCCACAATGGAGAGGATATTTCTGCGCCGTTGGGAACGTCGGTGGTGGCGATGAACGACGGGATCGCGCGGCTCACCGTGGATCACTTCTTTTCCGGCAAGGGCGTGTTCGTGGATCACGGGCTGGGCCTCTACTCGATGTATTTTCATCTTTCGGAAGTGCTGGTGCAGGACGGCGAGTTGGTCAAGCAGGGGCAGGCGATCGGCAAGGTGGGGGCCACCGGACGGGCCACCGGGCCGCATTTGCACCTCGGCGTTCGGCTCAACGGCGCCCGCGTGAATCCCTATGCGCTGGTGAACCTGCCGCTTGACGGCGCCCGGCATGTCTCACGCTAACGGATGTGTTGAAGGAAGGAGCCTCATTCATGCGCAGCCGTTCTTTTCAGGGTGATCGCCGTGCCGGCCAGGTTCGATCCGCGTCTCTGTGGATCATGGCCAGCGTCCTGTCGTGCGGACTCGCCGCCTGCGGCGGCCCGATTCCAGGCGAGTACCTCAAGCAGGCGGAGCCCGGAGTCACGCTCACGTCGCTGTCGAAGAAGCGCGTCGAGTATCAGGGGAAAGTGGTGATTCTCGGCGGGGTGATCGTGGCGCACAAGTCGGGCGACAATCGCGTCTGGCTGCACATCAAGAATCGTCCGCTGGACGAGGATTATGTCCCGCACATTCCCATCACCCGGGAAGGGCCCGAGGCCGGGCACTACTGGGTCATGGTCTGGAACAAGGATCTTCCCAAGGATTACCAGCACTGGGCCCGCGTGACGGTCGTCGGGCGGGTGCTGGCCGGGCAAGCCGCTCACGAAAAGGATGCCGTTGACGAAGGACTGGTCTTGTCAGCGCTCTATCTGCACGGGTGGGACAAGCGGATGGGCGGATATGGTATTCATGAGGAAGACGACAGTGGTACCGTCCGATCGCCGTCCGCGC
>JANOEZ010000570.1:0-2591 GCA_031413335.1 Nitrospirota bacterium | reverse complement strand
CGAACGACGGCGAACACGATGCCGTCCGGGTCCGAACAGTAGGCTAAGTCGCCAACGCCCGGCACTGGCATCTTCGGCACTCGCACTTGCCCGCCGAGCTGCACGACCTTCTGCGTCGCGGCATCGACATCCGCGACCTCGATCCAGGGCACGCACCGCGGTTGTCCGTCACGGGGCTTCATCATGCCGCCGTGGACGCCGGGATCGGAGTCTGATCCGGTGGACATCCCCCAGTATTCCATCGGACCGGGTTGCTTCGTGAACGTCCAGCCGAACGCCGCCGACCAGAACTTCTGGGCGCGGTCGGTGTCCGGGGGCCGCAGTTCAAAGTGGATAGGACGGTTCATCGGATTGCCTCCTTCGTTGAGTTACGTTTTGCCGCCGAACGAATTGCAATCTATCCGGTTGTACTCAAACGGATAGATTGTGCGTTGGACTAAGTCAACTTCGCGGGAGAATCGCCCATGCGGATTCAATTGCCCGCCAAGTCTCCGGCCAGCAGTCTACCGGTTCAGGAGTACCCGCGGCAACTCGATCCGCCGTTGCTGAGCGGTTCTGGAGCGCACGACTCGTGCGGGATGTACCGGTCGAAGAGGCCGGATTTCGACGGGACACCAGACCGCGAGCCTGGCCGGCTTGGTGAGCGGCTCGCGAGATAAGAGTCGGGCAATGGTGAGCAGGTGCCGAGGCATGGGCTATCCGTCGGGAGGCTCGCGGGAACCGTGAACTAACCGCCACGCCATCGCCTGGCTGAAAGGATCGTACCACCGCGGACGAGCGCTGCCGTTGAAGACTTCATACCAACGCGGACGTCCAACGTCCGAAATGCACCCCATCGCCGCTTGGCACTGCGGACAGGTGATCGGGGATGACCGCTCTTCCACGGGTGCCTCTCCAGTCGTCTCGACTGGCTCGGACGGAGGCGGCTTCACTCCCAGCAGATCGCGACAACGACCAAGGTAAGACTTGCGATTCCGACAGCTCAACCCGCCAAAGCAGCGTGACTTGACGAAGCCCTTCGGCAGAATGTGCAACGACCAGCAACGAGTGAACTCGACTCCCGTCAGCTTGCAAGGCTCCGGCGGATTCCCGGCGGCCTTGTCTGGGCTCCGAGCCCAGAATGTGACTTGGCCAGCGGCGTGCTCGATCAAGCGTCGGTCCGAGATCGGACCGCCGGTCATGTACCGCGCCAAATACTTCAAGACGTTCTCGGGCTGCGCATCTTCCGTCGGAGGCGGCTCGATGTTGACCACCCAGGGACCGTCGCTGAAGGTCTTCCGCCAAGCGGTGAAGGCGGCGAGGTCCTGCAAGTGCGACCACTCGCCTTCGAGCTTCAACTTGCCGGCTCGCTGCAACCGCGTCAGGCCAGCGACGAACTTGTCTCGGAACCGTTCGCTCAGCAGTTTGTGGTCGACCAAGTACGGCTGGTCGCGGCCATGATGATACCGGTGTCGACTGTGCACCCACTGCTGACCGTCCAGCGACGGGCCGCCGCCCGGAACGAGCGCATGGATATGCGGGTGATGTCCCAAACGTTGATTCCAGGTATGGAGCACCATCAACGCTGCTGGCTCACAGCCCAGTTCTGCCCGCAACACCTCGCGCAGCGCATCCCAGGCCGCGTGAAACAGCAGGCCATAGGTCTCGCGGCGATTGCCCAGCATCAAGGCCGACAGCTTGTCGGGGAGTGTGAACACGACTTGGAAGTAGTTGATCTTGGGCAGCAACAGCTGGGCTGTCTTGTCGAGCCAGTCGGCGCGGCGACCGCCACTGCACAGAGGACAGTGGCGGTCGATGCACGAGTTATACACCTGGCAGCGATACAGACACTGCGGACACTCGTAGACATGCCCGCCCAGCGCCGCCGTTCGACAGAGCGCCAGCTTCGCCAACACACTTTGAACTTGCGGTACCGCCTGAGAACGATGCTCGTCCACGAACGCCGGCGTGTACTGCCGCAAGATGTCGATTACGCGGAGCGGTGCGGGTTGTCGCTCGGCGGCTGGCTCTCCGGCGGTGGATTGCTCGGCAAGACCCACTGCGGGCACTGCCGCACCGGCAACCAATCCAGCGGACTGGGAACGGAATTCAAGTGGGGCCGGCGCACGTGGAGATACACCATCGTCGTGGTAAAGCTCCGGTGTCCCAGCAACCGACCGATCGCCAGCAGATCGACCCCCGCTTCCAGGAGTCCCGTCGCATAACTGTGCCGCAGCGTGTGCGGCGAGACCGGCTTGTTGATGCGGGCCAGCGCCGCTCCCATCTTGCACGCCTTCTGGACCGTCGCGCTCGACAGAGGCACGTCGCAGGTCTTGCCGGGAAACAGGAACTGCGTCGGTCGCGTCTGTTTCCAGTAGGCACGGAGTTCCTGCAACAGCCGCGGTGAAAGCGGTACGAGCCGCTGCTTGTCTCCTTTGCCGTGCATCACTTTGAGCTGCATCCGCTCGCTGTCGATATCGGCGACCCGCAGGTGGGTGGCTTCGGTGAGCCGCAGCCCCGCGGCGTACAGTGTCAGCAGCACCACGCGATGTTTGAGGAGTGGTACACATGCGATGAGCCGACTGACTTCCTCGGACCCCAGCACCGCGGGG
>JANOEZ010000569.1:0-1197 GCA_031413335.1 Nitrospirota bacterium | reverse complement strand
GTCCAGCGCCACTTCACCGGGAGCTGTCACTACGTCGGGAACCGCGCGCGTAGTGAGCGCCTCTGTCCTGAGTCGGTCCCGTACGGCCGGCGGGGCCTGAATCGTCTTCACGGGTGAAACACCCGACTGGGCGGTCGCTTTCGGCGCCGGTGCCGGCGGTTCGCTGCTACGGTCCCCGCAGGCCGTGACGAACATGAGTAGTGCTAGCACGCACGATCCGGTGTGTGCTGTCCATCTGGTTATCATGGTCAGGCTCCTCCTGGATCGTCAGATCCCACCGACGGCACGTTCAAGCCGAGCGAGGGCGATCGAGAGATCCGCGCGCGCCTGGACGTACTCAATTAACGTCTGTCTATAAACGCGTTGCGAATCGAGCACGTCTAGGAGACTGGCGGCCCCCTGCTGGAAACTGACGCGTGCGACCCGCAGCGTCTGCTCCGCTTGCTTCAGCAGTCCCGATTCAAAGACTTGAAGTTGCTCGTTCGCGGTGCGGGCGTCCTGCACATGTTGCGTGACGGCTTGGGCAATTTCATTCTGGGCCCGTAGCCGCTCGGCTTCGGCGCGATGTCGGACGCCCAGCGCGGTTTCGATCTCTCCCTGGCGTTGGTACCATAGCGGAATGGGAATGCTCAGCCCGGCGGTGACCGCCTCATCTCCGGCTTCCCGATGATAGGTGCCCTGCACCGTGACGTTCGGAATCCTCGACTCGCGTTCGAGAATCGCGCTGAACTGCGCCTGTTCGACGAGCTTGGTGAGCCGTCGGAGAGTCGGATGTTGTTCCAACGCGCGGGCAACCAGCGCATCGAGGCCGAGTTCCTGTTGGAGCGATTCAAAATCGCCCTGGATGGAGAACTGTCTGCCCAACGTGCCGGCGGTTAGCATATCAAGCTTGGCCCTCACCGCCACCAAGGCATTCTGGGCGCGTGCGACTTCCTTTTTCGCTTTCTGGACCTCGACGGTGGCCTTCATCGTTTCGAAGGGTGTGGCCTCGCCCGCCGCCACGCGAGCTTTCACCATCCGCAAGACCTCCTCGACCATCGTCAGGTTCTGGGTAGCCAACTCGGCATCCCGCTGGGCGAACAACAATTGATAAAAAGTGACCTTGACCTCGGCGATGAGATTGAGCCGTGTCTCCTCCATCGCTGCGCTGGCCCCTGCCGCTCCTGCATCCGCCGCCTGCTGTCTGGCGCGGCGTTT
>JANOEZ010000568.1:0-1100 GCA_031413335.1 Nitrospirota bacterium | reverse complement strand
CCGCCATCGGCCAGCGCGATTCCAGTTGGCATGATGAGCAGCATTGTCGCAAGCAGCAGTCGATTCATAACCCTCATTCCTAACGGACCGATCCGTCTTGTTAGTGCGTCGTCGGCGGCGTCAGCCGCTTCCAACTGTAGGTTCCGCCGTGTTCGCGCGGAGGTATATTCTTGTGGTTGCCCACGCGGCTGTACCACCAAATTCCCTTGGCTTCTTTTCCATCTTCGGAGAGCAGGAGTTCAAATCCGCCTTCACGGTCGTTGTCCGGCTGTTGCCATATGCCCTGCCAGAGGCGATTCGCATAGCTGGTCGTCGTGAAGGTACCGCCTTTGTGCGTATACGGGCCGCTGCCGGATTTATTCAGCGTGGCCTTGTAGGCTTTGTCTTCCTCTTCAATCTCCCATTCTCCGCTGAGGTCAGGGATGTCGGATGTGGCAGGAATCTTTTGAGCGGAAGTGGCGCTGTCAGTCTGTGCGACCTTCAAGGCTGGCTTGGCCCGCGAGGACTCGTGCCAGACGTGCAAGAGCCACCGTCCGTTGCGGCGTTCGAGGACTCCGGTCTCGCGCAGGGGAAGCGAGAGGCTTGTGAGATTGGCGCCGGTGCCCACGTAGCGAATGTAGTCCAGTTCCATCGAAAACCAGGCGATGTCGCCCTTTTGCCACATGTGCAATTCCGTAATCGGGATTTCCAGCTTGGTGACGGAGTCGAATTCTTCGCGCATGGCCTGTTCGACGGCCGGCCAGCCGACATATTTTCGTCCACCGATGGTATAGCCGACCACGTCCGCGTCGTGAGCCATATACTTCGAGAAGGTCGTCATGTCCTTCTCGGCGTTGGCGCGCACGATCAGGCGAAGGACGTCTTCCGGGGTTTTGGGATCGGCGGCATAGGCAGGAGTCATCCAGCACGCCGTCGCAAGCGCGAGCAGCAGCAAGAGGTTCCCAGTGAAAGAGGGCCGTCGGGTTGATTGGTGATCGATCACGGGCATGCAGCGGAGAGGCTACCTGTGCGTCCGCCGGATTGTCAATCCTTTTGGAAGAGCGGATTAAGGATGTGTGTGATGGAGAGCGGCGGGGCCATAGCGCAACACGAGTTCGCGG
>JANOEZ010000567.1:0-4611 GCA_031413335.1 Nitrospirota bacterium | reverse complement strand
TCGCTCGACAAACCACGGGTCGAAGCTGGTCAGCTCGGCGGCGCGCGCCACCGGGTCGATAAAGTCACCTGTATAGACGTTGAAGAAGCGTCCATCGTATAGCAGGTCCGTCCCTCGTTCGGCAAGCAAATGCCCGCCTTTGATCAGCACATTCCGGCATCCCAGCTTGTGGAGGATTTTCGCCGCCTGGCGCGCGTCAGCCAGGGTCTTGATCTCCATGCCCGAGAGCTGCTGGGCTTCATGCACGTTCGGGGTGATCACCAGAGCCAGCGGGATCAATTCGGCGCGCAGGGCGTCCACCGCCTCCGGCTTCAGAAGCGCGTGGCCGCTCTTGGATTGCATGACGGGGTCCACGACAAGATTGACCACCTTCTGCGGGGCCAGCATCTTGGCCACGACGCGGACAATTTCAACGGAGGAGAGCATGCCGGTCTTGACCGCCGCCACGTCGAAGTCGTCGAAGACGGCGTCGATCTGCGCCGCGATGATGGACACCGGCAGCTCGAAGACGTCCGTGACTTCTTCGGTGTTCTGCGCCGTGATTGCCGTGATCACGGACATGGCGAAGACGCCGTTGGCCGACATCGCCTTGATGTCCGCCTGGATGCCGGCGCCGCCGCCGGAATCCGATCCGGCGATGGTCAGAACCTGTTTAATCTGAGTCATACAGTGTCAGGTGACGGGGAAGGTTTTTGCACAGCAGGTTGCCCGCCAGCCTTCCAACAGCATAGCTCAGCGGGATGAGTCCCATCAAATAGATCGGGAGAAAGTTTGGCCACATCTTTCGAGGGGCACGGTGAAACGGATGGTGGCTAGGAGACAGCCACGTATTCTGCGGTAGCGTGAGACTCCGGGACGGGAAGCTTGTCTTCTTTCAGCCCTCGCACGTGCATTTCGATCGCCTCGTGCATGTTACGTTCTGCTTCTTCACGGGTCTTGCCCGTTGCCACGCAGCCAGGGAGATCGGGTGAATAGGCGGAATAGTTGCTTGCAGCCTTCTCAATGACGACCAGGAAGCGATGCATGTTAGTTCTCCTCTTTCAGCTGTGCCTGCTTCAAAATGCTGTTCAATGTGCCGGGCGCCAGATCGTCTCCTGGATGGCCGGCAACAGTCACCCGCCCCAGCTTGGCTGCATGCTTATATTGCCGATGGCTGCCTTTTGTTGCAACCAAATACCATCCATCGGTCTCAATGCGTTTTATGATATCACGTATTTTCACAACGAGACGATATGAGCGTTTAAGCCGGGGTGTCGAAGGAATAGGTTCCGGAGGTGAACCCGATAAACCAGATAAATGGCAGGGGAATGAAGTGGAAGCCACGATAGCCGTTCCATTCCGTGCGCGTTTCCTTCCCGTTGGAATAGGTGACGCCGACGCGCCAGTGGTAGCGCGTGTTCGGCAGGAGCGGTGTGTCCAGCGTATGGGAAGTTCCCGTGAGGTCCCGCCTGGCATACACGATCACTTCATGGGCGGGGAATCCCTCCAGCCGGTAGACCACGAGATGATAGCGCGGACCCGGCATCTCCTCGGGATCGGCAGCCTCCCAGGTCAGCGTCGGTTGGAGCGATTCGATCGTCGGCGAGGGGAATATTTTCCGGCCGACCGGGTCCACCGGCGTGATCCCATGCCCCCAGGCAATACAGCCGGAAAGGGTCAGGGCCATCAACAGCCACAGCACCGGTCCTGTGAGTCTTTTCATGGACTGAATAATAGCAGAAACTTGGCTCTGCGCAGATTGATTTTTCCAATCGTTCGGCGTAAGCCCTAGGGGGGAACGAACGGAAATGTTTGAGCGATTACGATCCCTAGGGAAAACGCTCACGTCCGAGCTCACGGTGTATCGGCTTGTGCTCGAAGATCGCAGGACTCCGACAGTGGCCAAAATCCTGCTTGCGCTGGCGGTTGGCTATTTGCTCTTGCCGTTTGACCTCATTCCTGATTTTATCCCGATCTTCGGACATCTTGACGACGCGGTGATCGTGCCCGCTCTCGTCTTCGTAGCGGTCCGGATGATCCCGCAGGAAGTTCTCGATGAGGCACGGCTCAAAGCCAACGCTGGACAAGCATAGCCATTTCTGGATAGCGAAAGGACACACCATGAAACCATTCACCACCGCTGCAGTTGTCGTCTTCACGCTCGTCGCGGGCTTGCACCTGGTGCGCATTGTGCTGGGCTGGCACGTCATCATCGGAGAATCGGTGGTGGCCGTCGGCGGCACTTCGATCCCGATGTGGGTGAGCTATCTGGGTGTAGTTATCCCCGCCGTTCTGGCCGTCATGCTCTGGCGAGAGTCCCGCTAGTTTACCGAACAGGTGCCGGGCGATATACTGAACAGTAATGATTGCACCCGGCGTTTCTTCCTCCACAACTCTCAGCCTCTTGGCCGCCTTCCTTGTGGTTGCACTTCAGGGCTGTGCTACGACCGACAGGCGCCAGCCGGGTTTATTGGATGAAGCAGATGTGATGGTGCCCACCACGGGAACGCGCGGAGAAATCTGCTGTGCCATGGCCGAGAGAATTCCTGCGCAGGAGATGCTGGCAAAGACGGCCGTCGGATTCCTCGGGCGATCGCGGATCGAAGCGGGAGGCCGGCAATTTACACCGGACTGTTCCGGCCTGGCCCGGGGCGTGTACGCCACGCAAAGCGTTGACTTGTACGGTGGGCTGGGGAAGTTGGACGGCGGCAACGGCGTCGGGCGCATCTTCACCCATGTCGTGCAGCATGGGCGAATCCATTACGGCCCGACCGTTCATCCGGGCGACCTGGTCTTCTTCCACAATACCTGGGATTTCGACCGGGACGGCTTCCCCAACGACCCGCTCACGCACGTGGGCGTGGTGGAGAAGGTGGAGCTCGACGGCACCGTGGTGTTTGTAAGCTGGGTCAAGGCGGGGGTTGAACGGTATCGCATGAACCTGATGATGCCCGACCAGCACAAGACCGGTGACGGGCGCGTGCTCAATGATTTTATGCGCCGAAAGGAATTCGGCGATTCGAAAGCGAATCGCTACCTCACCGGGCAATTATTTGCCGCCTTCGGTACTCTTTTGCAATAATCACTGCGGGACCGACACCACGAAGAGAGGGAGGTTTATTGTGAAGCGTTCCGAACTCCTGGCATCTGTACTGATTGCCGGTCTCTGCGCGATGAGCACCGAGACTGAAGCCTTTCCGGTGAGCGGCGCGGCCTGGTCTGACGCACAATGGGAGCAGCACTGTAAAAATGTCAGAACCGGCTACAACCCCATAGCGCCCCTCAACGTCAAGGCCTTGACCTTGAAACCGGACGACCCACGGTTTGTCGATTTTCTCTACTGGGTCTGGGCGAACAAGATCATTGAGCATCAGGTGGAGCAGGTCGGCGGCACAGAGTGGAAGGGTCCGAAGACCGGCGTCATCTTCCATTGGGCTCCGGGGTCTCGATGGGAAACTCACACGGTTGTTCCTTTCGAACACGCGATTCATCATATCGCCGACGAGCACAACTGGCTGGACACCATGTTCAAGGAGTTCTTCGAGAAATTCGGTCCCGTCAAAGGCGCGAACATCAAGGAACGGCTCTCCTTCGAGAAACCGCCGACCTGGGCGCAGTTTCTCCATCACATCGGGGGCGCCGAAAGCCCCTACTACCGGTACGTGTTTCATCAGGAGAGCACGATCGATCCCGAGAAGCGGATCGTCACGCTGTTCGGAGGGCAGGGCGTGGCCTTCCAATACACCTTCGACCGCTATTTGACGGAGATCAAGGAAGTCGTGACGGATTGCAAAGCCTACCAGTTTTTTGAATTGTACGATCGCTACGGGAAGGGGTTTGCGTCACAAGCCGGCTGGGCCGGGCAAACGACCCCACGGCGTTGATCCGGCTAGGTGGCTTAGCCGTATTTGATTTTCAAGGAGACGATCCCGGCTTGGAGGAGGAGGGTGACCGCATTGGCCAGGATCACCGGCAGAGAATCAATCCACACCCCATAAATCAGCCACAGCAGAACGCCCGTGCTGAACGTGATCAGCATACCCCAGGACAGGTCGCCCGTGGATTTCGACCGCCACGCCTTGGCGAGTTGCGGCACAAACGCCGCCGTCGTCAACATCCCCGCCGCCAATCCCAGCATCATCACTCCGTCCATTAGCTAGTTCCTCTTGTCTACTGTATCTGATCGCGCTTTGCGATGTTATGGCGTGCACATAGAAGCTGAATGTTCTCGGCTACAAGAGACGTCCCTCCTTTGGAAAATGGAACGTCATGATCAAAATGTAGTTCGTCCTTGGAGCCACAAATAACGCACTGACCTCTGTCTCGTTGCCAAACTTCAAGTTTTACACGGGTGGGAATTATTCGGCGTCGTTCTGCATCTGGACGGACCGGTGTGCTCAGGTCTTCATCGCCTTCAACCGCCATTAGTTTAAATTTGAAAACCTTCCGGCGTTTGCTTTGTTGTTGCCATGAATCGATGAGATGGAAAATACCGTTATAGGACCAAATTCCTTGCCGAATTTTCTCGTAGACACGAACTCTTTCAGGTGGGCGAAGCTTCTTATTGAACTGTTGGGCAGCCCGGTGGAAGAGCCCATTCTGGGTTAATGTTCCGGAAGATGTTCGTTCAGG
>JANOEZ010000566.1:0-2990 GCA_031413335.1 Nitrospirota bacterium | reverse complement strand
CAGTGTGCGGGATGATCGCGACGCTGAACAAGCGGTCGGTCACGTCGTTGAGTGTCAGGCTCACTCCGTCCACTGTGATCGAGCCCTTCGCGATACAATGGCGCAGAATCTCAGGCGGGGCTTCGAAGGTCAGGACGATCGCATTGCTGTCCTGCTTCCTGCTCCTGACTGCTCCCACTCCATCGACATGACCGGCGACCAGATGCCCGCCGATCCGCTCGTTGAGTTTCATGGCTCGCTCCAGATTCACCGGCGAGCCGGCTGACAGCGTGCCAAGCGTCGTCACACCCAGTGTTTCAGGCGACACGTCCACGGTAAATTCCTTGTCGTCCCGTTTGACGACGGTCAGGCAGGCACCGTTGACGCTGATGCTGGCGCCGATGGGTAGGTCGTCCATGATGGTCTTGGCGAGGATGGTCAGACGGGTACCGGCCAGAGTTTTCTCCAGCGACTTGACCGCGCCCATTTCTTCGACAATGCCCGCAAACACGACCTACTCCCCTTCTTTCTTCATGAGTATATTCTTGACGACGTACACAAAGAGCACGATCAGGACAACGACGCCAATTACGCCTAATACGCCGACAATAATATCGCTCGTTCCGACCTCATAGTTCATAGTGTGAGCGGCATTATAGCACTGGTTATTGGTATCTCCGCATAGTCAGCCAGAACAATCCAGCTGCCAAGATTTGCAACGAGGCGATGATGGCGAAGGCGTTCTGATAGTTCATGCTAGCGATCAGGAAACCGGCCAACAGTGGGCCGCTGGCGTGGCCGATGTCGCCGATGGTCCCCTGCATGCCCATTCCGGCCCCGAGCGTCTTGAGTTCCGACAGATCGGCGACGAATGCGGAGGTGGATGAGGTGACCACTGCCTCCCCATAGCCGAACCCGGCTGACAGCAAAAGCATAGCGGGAAACCAGGTGACGTGGGGGATCGTGACAAATGTCGCGGCGCAGATGCAGAGGCCTGTCAGAATTAGCGGTTTGCGTCCAACACGATCGGACACGCGTCCCATGATCGGTTTGGAGAAAAACGATGTGATGCCCTGCACGCCGAACAGCAGGCCGACTTCACCGGGATTCAATCCCACCGACAGGCCATAGATCGGCAGAAAGGCCATTAAGGCGCCGTTGGCGATCATCTTGGCGGCGTCGGTGGTGCTCGTAACCAACACTCTCGTATTCTTTGCAACGATGCGGAAGCCTTTGAGCATGTCGGCGAGCAGTGGGCCCATCCCCTTCTCGCCCCTCGGCGGAGGAGGATCGAGTCGCAGACTGAAGAAAATCACCAGCGCGATGGCGCCGAAGATGCCGGCGGTGACGAACGTGGTCTGAAATCCGGCTTGAAAATAGAGCCAGCCGCCGATCACCGGTCCCAAGAGAGCTCCCGCCTGCGTGCAGGCGGTGTAGGTGCCCAGTGCTGCGCCACGCCGTTCTTTATATAATTCTGCAACGGTGGCCAAGGCACTGGGCGCGAAAATGGCCGTCGCCAGGCCGTGCATGAACCGCAAGGCAGTCAAGTCGTCGGTGTTGCTGACGAAGGGATAGAAAAACGGTGGGATACCGAAGGCCAGTACGCCGATATAGAGCAAGATCCGCCGGCCATAGATGTCCGACAAGGCGCCGGACGGCAATTTCAAAAAGACGCCGGTGAGCGTGGAGGCCGAGACGATCATGCCGATGGCTTCAGGCCCCGCTCCAAGCGATTCGGCAAACAGCGACAGGACCGGCATGCGGACGAGGTTGTAGCTGAGAAAACAAAACACGCCGATGCTGCACAGGAGGACGTAGCTCTGACGCGGCGTCATGGGGAGGCGAGCACCGGCGTTGTGGGCGGGGTCTGGGGCCGTTCCGGAACCGTGTACAGCAGGCCGATGAGCGATTGCGACTCGTTCGGATTCAGCCATGGGATCATCGAGACCTGGCGCGCGACTCGGTCGCGGTCCTGGGCAATTGCCCCGCCGAGCTGATTGGTGACCTCGAACCCTCGAGAGAGTTTTCTGGTGACGGCCTCGCCGATCAGGGGGCGGAGGACGCGGACCAGCCCGGCCAGGAGCGCATCGTCCAGCTTGGTATAGGCCGTGATTGAAGTCTGCACGGCTGGATAGCCGTCGGGTGTCATGATTGGCGTGATCTGCATGAAGATGGCCGCCTGGGCGCGTACCATCGGAAACGTCTGTCCTTCGTGATACCCATCGATGTGATAGATGCGATGCGTGGCATCCTGGTAGACGAGTGCCATCAGTCCCTGCGTGCCGTCCCCGTCGTTGACCCAAAACTGATTCTGTTCCCGTGCCATGAATTGGTAGGCGCCCAGGCCGAGCCGCTCTGTGAGCGAGGCAATCAACGGCGGCCGGTCCAGAAGATATTCATACAGCCGGAGAGGCACAGGTGTCTGCGCAGGGCCGACCTGGCCCGTGGTGGTATATCCGTTGATGACGGCGCCGATCCGGCAGCGAGTGGAGGCATCCAATTTATCCACCGGGAACAGGATGCCGCCCTGCTGTGCTGCGACCGTGCAATCGGGAGTGGACGAGGCGGTGGCCGCTGTGGCTCCACACAGCCAGCAGCCAACCAGCAGCCATGTCAGGATTGGATGGAAGACGATGGAGGTGGCGCGCACGACGTCACGGTAACATCGTCACGGAGAGCTTGTCAAAACAGAGGGGTCAGGCGGCTTGAAACAGATTGGTCAATGCGGCGCTGGTGATGGCCACGCGCTGGACTTCCTGCCACTGCGAGGGAGGCAGGGCGGTGAAGGTGTCCACGATGTCTGGGTCGAAGTGACGGCCGCGCTCGGAATTGATGTAGTTGCAGGCTTCTTCGAAGCTCATGGGTGTCCGGTATGGACGGATCGACGTGAGGGCGTCGAAGGTGTCGGTGATCGCGCAAATGCGCGCGCCGAGAGGGATCTCATCCCCTTTCAGTCCCGTGGGGTAGCCGCTGCCGTTATACCGCTCGTGATGCGTCAGGACGATCTCGGC
>JANOEZ010000565.1:0-1957 GCA_031413335.1 Nitrospirota bacterium | reverse complement strand
CTTTTCCAAATGCCCATCTTCACGAATTTGCGCGAATCGGTCACGGCCGGAGGGGTCAGCAGTACCGGCTCCGTCACACGAATCAGTTGTTCGCAGAAGGCAACGTCTTCCAACATCGGCTGATCGGGGAATCCCCCCAGCCGCTCGAACAGTGCCCGCCGCACAAACATCGCCTGATCGCCGTAGATGATCCGGCTGCGGACACAGCGGAAGTTATCCAGAAACGAGATCAGCCGGAGCCGCCAGTCGCCACCGGAAAATTGATGGAGAAACCCGCCGGCTTGAACCTTCGCATCACGTTCCATCCAATTGAGCCGAACGAGCGCGCCATCCGGCAGGAGCGTGTCGGCGTGCAGAAACAGCAGCCACTCTCCACGCGCCTCTCGTGCGCCGGCATTCATCTGTACCGCACGGCCCTTCGGCGCGGTCAACAATCGTGTGCGCGGCTCCGCCTGCACAATCTCGCAGGTCCGGTCTGTGCTCCCGCCATCCACCACGAACACTTCATAGTCACCCGGCTGCGCAAACAGACTGCGTAACGTCTCCGGCAGTGCTGTTTCTTCGTGATAAGTCGGGATAATGACGGAAATCATGCTGCCATCCACGCAGGAAGGTAACTTTTCGCCCGTTCCATGTAGAGTTGAGGGTCTTCGTCAATCGACTCAAAGAGATCCGCGAGCGTCACGACCATGCGGTCGGTCAGTGCGAGATATTCCTGCGCGCGAACCCGAAGATGCTCCGGCGACGTCACGCCGGTGGAAAAGGCCCGATCGAGCATCCGGCGGCCGAAGTCGTGATGGGCTTCCTCCTGGCGCAGAAGGATTCGCCGCAGACGGCCGAACGGCGCGCTCCGCTTGGCCAACCCCTCTTCGATCCGCGCCAGAATGGCTTCGCCCAGCCCCTCGAGAATGATTTGTTCGGCCATGAGCGTCTCGGGAAAGTCGCGGCGTTGCAGCGCGTCTTCCAGCAACGCGCGGTATTGCTCCAGCGCAGGCAAAAAAGGACTGTCGCCGAGATGCTTCGGCGCCAGCCAGGCAATCGCGCCCTGAAAGACCCAGGCATGCGCCGACTCCTGCCGTGCCTGGCTCGCAAGAAACCGCTGCATGCCCTGCGCAGGCGCCAACGCCGCCTGCGCCTTCGCGCAATCGTGTGCCAGCCGCTCGCCATATTCGAGAAAAGTCAGGAGGCGGGCGATCGGCACCCGCTCGTTAGGGCGCACTAGCATAGGGCGTTCCATTCAAGCGCCAATCGTACTCGAGAAAGTCGATGCGATAGGGCTGCGTGGCCAGATCGGCCACGAGTTCCGGATCCTGCACATACCGCCGCACATAGTTGAGCAGCGATTCTGCATGGGTTCGAAAATCCGGCTCGAACCATTCAAAAATCTTCGACAGGTACGCCGTGTGATGCTCCCGATCGAACCGGTTTTTGGTTGGATCGTTGACGAAGGCCCTGGCATTCTCCTCCAACTGCGCCTCCAAGCGGTCCGCCGTGAAGGCTTGCGAACGGAGCTTCGGACAGGACTGCGAGGCGCAAACGATCGCGAAGTGGATGCGTGGTTCCCGGAAGTTCGGGATCAACAGCTTTTTCTCGAGATCGTAGAGATTGATCGTTTCGCCCCCGACCCGGTACGGCTTCCCGATAAAATACCGCCACTGCCCGATCCTGGTCAGCGGCGAGTACCCGTCCAGGATGCCTTTGATCGCAAAGGCGTTATAGGCATTGATCCAGAAGGCCAGCTTGTGCTGCCGTCCAGGTAAGGCGTTCGGATCGACACGATCGAGCTGATCAAGATACGCCGAGAAGCGGGTATCGTGTGCCACGCCCGGATAATCCACCACCCCGTCCTTCACATGAGCCTGCAACACCTCGTCGAACGCCCGATGAGAAAATTCGCTCGGCGGAATTGGCTGCGCCGGATGAAAGGACGTCGGCATCATGGCACAGCCTGCGAGGA
>JANOEZ010000564.1:0-2079 GCA_031413335.1 Nitrospirota bacterium | reverse complement strand
GCAGCACTTCCGAACTGACATTGGCATCAGGTGCAGGAAGCAGCAAATCGAGCTTCTCCAGCATTTTATCGCGTTGTTCTTTGGACGGGTTTCCCAATCGTTGCAGCACGAGAGCGTATGCGCGCAGCAGTCCCAATTGCTGTGGCACCGGAAGACTCGCGTCCGGCAAATCATTCAAGCTGTTGAACAACGGCTCGCGATGCTCGGGTTTTCCCATGCGCGCCAGCGCCACGGCGGCCGTGATGCGAGCCTGCGAATTGGCTTCGGAATACACTTTCGCAGACCAACGATCGACGGGCTGCGATTCGATGGCGACTCGCGCGGCGTGACGCAGAAAGCGATCTTCGCTGGAAAGATGCGGCCAGGCAGCTTCGACTGCCGACGGATTCTCCACGCCATGAAACGCTTCCAATTGCCGTCGAGTCTTCGCCGATGCAGGCAACCCTGCAGGAGTCGCCGGATCGGTGGAAGTCTTCCCGGTGTAGACCACACGCATCAGCGCTGACTCCGTTCCTCGACCGCCGGTGGTGAAGTACAAAGCTCCGTCCGCGCCAATGACCGCGTCCGTCACAGGCAGCGCTGGGCCAGAGATAAAATCTTCCGCCTGGCCCTGATAGCCAGCGCCGTCGGGAGTCAGGTGAATGGCCAGAATGCGGCCGTACGTCCAGTCGAGCGCAAAGATGGCGTGCTGGTACTTCGCTGGAAAACGAGCGCCTCGACCGCTGATCATTCCGGTTGGCGATCCCGGTCCGATGTCGACCAGCGGCGGCAAGCTGTCTTCGTAATATGCCTTCCCATTGCCCGACCCGCTGCGCCAGCCATAGTCACCGCCGCTGACGACGTGGCAGATGCGAGTCGGCCGATACCACGGCAGCCCAAGATCCCATTCCATGTCGGAGTCGTAAGTGAACAGGTCGCCGTGCGCGTTCAATGCCGCATCGTACTGGTTGCGAAAGCCCGCGCAATAAAGTTCGTGCGTTCGATGGACGGGATCGAAGCGAGTCACCCAGCCACCGGGAGCGAGAATGCCGGCGGCGTGACCACGTGGATCCCATTGTCGCGGCAAAAGCAGGTCTTCGGCCGACGATTGAATTCGACGACGAACGATGCGGTCGGCGGCGGGCAGCGGCGTGAGATTCCCGGAGACGGCGAATAGTGTCGATTGCGACCAGGAAGTGAGCCGTTATTGCGGCTTGGTTGGGGTGGCTGGTTTTTTGCGGATTGTGGTGCGAAGTTGGATCAAGATGGAGGCTGGTTTGCTTCCAGTTGGTTGGAGGCTTAGTTCAAAATCGCCTCACTGCAGAGTTGTTCGCTCTGCAATGAGACTTGACCTCGGAGAGCTCTCGGCTCTCGTTGACCCACCTCAAGCTTGTTCCCCAATCCGAGTCTGCTCAAGATCATTTCTGCCGAATTGGTCCTCGGTTATGCTTGCTTGAACGGTGCGAACGGAGCTTTCAGCCTCATCATCACCTCGACCGATACTGCTCACCAGAATGTCTCGCGGCCGCCAGGCGGTGGCAGCGGAGATTTGCCAATCAAATCTATCGCCGGTCTACCAGCGGAAAGCTGCGGCGGAAAGAGCAAGCCAAACGCTATCGGGTGCTCGTCAAACAACGTGAAGCACTCTCCGTGAACGACGGTGGCTGGCGCGGCTCGGTCGGGACTCACAACATCCTCGCGATGGGCCTTGCAGACAGGCCTCTTGAGGCCCTTCTCGTGTGACGCGTCTAGGGCTTGGGCAGCCCCTGCGTCTATCTTTTGTCTCGCCATCGAATCCGGGAGTCACGACCGTCTCCCGCCAGGTCGATGGACGGGTTCCAAAAGCGTGAGAAGCCATCGGCGATGCCAGACTCCAGACAGTTGCCACTGCCATCAACGCAGTCTTCAGAAGGCGACCAGGTGCGATTACTTGACCTCAGTTCACTCGATGAGCGGCTGGCTCGCTATCGGATCGCTCAGCCCAAGGCCGAGCAACTGATGCTGCGATCCCTGCGAGACTATGGCCAAGTCTCGCCGGTCGTCGTCTGTCAACTCGAAGGGTCCACGGTACTCGTCGATGGCTTCAAGCGTCTTCGCGCG
>JANOEZ010000563.1:0-7756 GCA_031413335.1 Nitrospirota bacterium | reverse complement strand
GCGGGTATAGGGGTGGGTCGTGTCGGTGGAGCCGAGGAGGGCTTTTGCCTCGGCCTCGGAATCGATCTCGAAGGTCTCCTCTACCGCCAGGGTGGCGAGGATGTGGCCCATCGGGTGTGCGAGGGCGACGGTGGTTCCAGGCTCCACGGGCACGTCGGCAGGAAGCGTGACGGGAATCAAAACTCTGGCTGCGGCGGCCGAACGGCTGCTCACGCACCCGGAAGACCAGGCAGGCAGCACGCTGACTATTGCCCTCGCCAGCCACGCGCTGTCGCTGGGGCAGAAGAAATTTTATTGTCGAAGCCGGCAGCCATTCACCGGCAAACTCGGCATGCTTCGAACCGCTACCCCACATGCGGCTAAGATCGTTGGATGGGGCGCCTATGTGCCGCCAAACGAGCTCACGAACGACGACGTCAACGCCATTTTGAAGGTCAAAGGGAACACCACCAGCTTTGCAGACATCGTCGGCCGCCTGACTGGAATCAAAACCAGGCGTTATGCCGGTTCGGCCATGCTGCCGTCCGATTTAGCGGTCAACGCGAGCCGGCAGGCTCTGAATCGGGCGGGCATCGATCCAAAAGATGTGGATGTCATCATCTCCTGCGGAGTGGCGCGCGACGTCGAAGAGCCCGCAACGGCCTACATCATCCAGGAAAAACTTGGCGCCGACCGCGCCTACTGTTTCGACCTCGTCAACGCCTGTAACGGTTTCATCTCAGCCCTGGATGTGCTGGATGCCTTCATCGCGTCAGGGCGCTGCAAAATAGGTCTGGTGGCCGTCGGCGATATTCTGTCCCAATACATCACCTGGGACACCAAATCCCCCAACGATCTCCACATGAGCTCGATGGGTTATACATTCGGTGATGCGGGTGGAGCTGCCGTGCTGACGGGCCGAAGCGACACGGATACGCAAGGGCTCCATGGCAGCTGGTTTCTCTCCGACGGCTCGTATTGGAAAGTCGCGGTCATCCCGCTCATCGACCAGAAGGCGCGCTATTTCAAGAGCAACGCCTCGAACATCGAGCGCGCCGCGCTCGAACACGTGCCGGGCGGGGTCGAAGAAGTCATGAAGTTCCTCGGCTGGACCGTGGAAGACATCAAGCTCGTCATCCCCCATCAGGTGTCCTCCCAGATCATCGAGGATCTGTTCTACAAACGTCTGCGTATGCCGCCCGAAAAAGTATTCTGGAGCTTCCCCCATCATGGCAACGTCGGTGCAGCCAGCATGCCGGTGGCCTTGTGTCAGGCCATCGATGCCGGATTGGCCGCACCCGGCGACAAGATTCTGCTCGTGGGGGGATCGGGAGGGTTCGGGGCCGGCGTGCTGGGCCTCACACTCTGACAGCCGACTCTCCCTGCCATGAATAGAAGCGACGTCGAGGAGCGCATCAGGATGATTGTCGCAAAAACCTTCGACATGAAGCCGGACGACATCCGGCGCGAAACGGAATTCACAGAACTGGGGGCGGACTCCCTCCATCAGGTGGAACTGGCGATGGCCATCGAGGAATCATTCGGTCTTGAAATTACAGAGGCGACCACGCGGCAGCTTGTGTCCGTGCAAGCCGTCATCGACTATGTGCAGGACCATACCGACCTGAAATGAACGGCGCACTCCTCCAGCACACGTTCGCACTGACTCTCACGTCGCTTGCCGTGTTTTTGCTCGGCCTGCTCGTCTTCTATGCGAAGAAAGAAACACCGCTCGGCAAAGTCTTTTTCGTCTACTGCATGAGCATTTCCTGGTGGAGCCTGTTCCAGGCCCTGCACCAATCGCTCTCCGACCCGCAGCAGTCCCTGCTGGCTGCCCAGCTCATGACCGCCGGCGGATCATTCCTGATCCCAAGCCTGTTTCTGCATTTCGTCGTCACGCTCCTGAACGCGCCCAGGCCGGCCTGGCTGATCCGCGGCATGTACGCCGTCAGCGCTCTCCTGGCCATCCTGTCGTTTACGCCCCTGATGGTGCAATCCCCCGAGCCGAAATTTTACCTGCACAATTTTTTCAGCCCCGGCCCCATCTATCCGATCGGCGTGGCGTTCTTCATCGGCATGATTACGATCGGACATTACGGGCTCTACCGAAAATTCGCATCCTCATCAGGGCAGACCAAGAACCAGTTCGCATATCTGTTTTTCAGTTCCGCGCTCGGCTATCTGGGCGGCTCGGCAAATTTCCTGCTGGTTTTCAACATCGACATCCCGCTGTTGAACCCCTGGGGAACCTATGCCGTGCTCCTCTACGTCGCCGCCACCAGCTATGCCATCGCCCGCTATCGCTTGATGGATATCAGCGTCGTTATTCACAAAGGCGTCGCCTACGGGTTCCTGCTCGCCGCCATTTTCATCCCGACCTATCTGGCCGTGGCTGCCAGCGAACGCGCCACGCTGTACTCCGTGCCGCCCCTGCTCGCCGGCACCGTCATCATCGCCTGCGGCCTCTGGGTGTTGATGAAACAGCCACGGGCCCTCGTCAACATCACGTTCAGCCTGGTCTGCGGCACGATCAGCGTGTGGCTCTTCAGCTTCTTCATGGTCTATTCCTCAGCCAATGAAGCGGAAGCGAATTTTTGGGGCCGGTGCGTCTACCTGGGCGTGGTGTACATTCCGGCGGTCTTCTATCACTTCTCCTGCAGCGTCCTGCAGCACCGGATGCCCAACAAGCTGATCGTCAGCAACTATTTCATCAGTACGGCGTTTCTCCTGCTCATCCCAACTCCCTATCTCTTGAACGGCGACTACACCTACTTCTGGGGGCACTATCCGAAGGCCGGCTTCCTGCATCCGCTCTTTCTGATGTATTTCGGCCTGGTCGGAGGGCTGGCGCTCTTCAGGATTTACCAGGGGCATCTGGCCGCTCAGCCTGGCCATGTCGCGGTGGCCGCGCGTCTGCGGACGCTCTTCTGGGCCTTTGCCGCCGGCTATCTCTCGTCGCTCGACTTTGCGCAGGCCTACGGGCACGAGTTTTACCCGGTCGGCTACGTGCTGGCCAGTATCTGCGTCCTGATTGTCACGCGCACGATCATTCACTATCAGTCGATGGAGAGCGCGCTGATGCCGACAGCGCCGCGCACACTCCTCTACCTGCAGACGCTCGGCCTGATTCCGGTCTATGTGGCTGTCCTGCTCCTGATCCGGCTCTTTACGGGCTCCACCCAGTACCTGCTGGCCGCCATTCTGCTGACGACCTTTCTCATCTTTGCCGGAGCCCTGGCCGGCATCCAAAAGCGGGTCGAAAAAGCCATCGCGCGCCTGCTGTTCAAGGAACGCCACGATGCCTACGAAACACTGATCGAATTCAGCAAGGCGATGGTGACCATTCTGGACTTGAGCGCATTGAACAGCACCATCATGGACACGCTGACACGCGTGCTCGGGATCGAGAAGATTTCCGTCTTTCTGCTCGACAAGGAAAAAGGACAGTACTATCTGGCTGCCGCTCATGGGCTGGATTTCGACGAGATGAAGACCGTCACGTTTTCGGCCAGCGCCCGCCTCGCCCAACACCTGGCCCGCACGCGATCGATTGCCGTCCTGGAAGAAATGCGGCAGGACCAGGACAATCCCGCCGAACAGGCCGTCCTGGACTCGTTGCAACTTCTGCAAGCCGAACTGTGTATTCCATTGGTCAATAAAGACCGCCTGATCGGATTCTTTAATTTCGGCAAGCGCACCGAACGCGGCATGTATTCCGAAGCCGACCTCTCGTTGCTCACCACGCTGGCGCAGAATGCGGCAGTCGCGCTGGACAATGCCATGCTCTACGAAGACCTCCGCCGATCGCGGCTGCTGATGCGTCGAACAGACCGGCTCCGTTCTCTGGAAACAATTGCCGGAGGCTTCGCGCACGAGATTCGCAACCCGCTCACATCCATCAAGACGTTCGTCCAATTGGCGCCGGAGCGCAAGCAGGACGATGAATTTATCGAGCACTTCAGCCAGATTGTCCATGAAGACGTGCTTCGCATCGAGCGCCTGATCCAGGAAATTCTGGATTACGCCCGGTATATGGAACCGAAATTCTCCGTGGAGAACCTGAACGACATCATCGCGTCCTGCCTCTACTTCGTGGAAGTGAAGGCCGAAAGCAAAAACATCGTGGTCGAGAAGGACTTCGCCCCTGCCTTGCCGACTGTCATGCTCGACCGCCAGCAAATCAAGCAGGTCCTGCTCAATTTACTGATCAACGCCATGGAGGCCATGGGCGACCGCGGAGGGCGGCTGGCCGTACGGACGCGTCAGTTGAGCAAACCCGGAGGCGATGTCTGGGTTCAAGCTGAAGTCCGCGACACCGGACCCGGCATTGCGCCGGCCGACCTGGACCACATCTTTGACCCCTTTTACACGACGAAACATCATAGCGAAGAGCGGGAAGGCACCGGGCTGGGCCTGACGATCGTCCATCAAATCGTCCAGGAGCACCACGGATACATCGAGGTGGAAAGCCAGCCCGGACGCGGTACGACCTTCTTCGTGAATATGCCCATTCGACAGCCCGACGATCTCTTTGCCAGGGAGCGTGTGGAACATGAAAAAACGAATTCTGTTGGTTGATGACGAAGCGGGCATCCGCGCGTCGCTGAAAGTCGTACTGGAGCCGGCCCATGAGACGCTCAGCGCGTCCACCGCGCAGGAGGGGCTGGATTTGTTCCGCAGTGAATCCCCCCACCTGGTTCTGCTCGACGTCGTCATGCCGGGCATGGACGGCCTGGCCCTGCTGAAAGTGATCCGCGAGGAGGATGCCCGCGTCCCCGTCATCATGCTGACCGGCACCAAAACCGTGAAAACCGCCGTGGAAGCCATGAAGCTCGGTGCAGCGGATTACCTCTCGAAACCGTTCGACGTCGAAGAGCTCCGTCTCATTGTCGCCAAGACGTTGGAAACCGGCGAACTCGAACAGGAGGTTCTCCAGCTCCGCGCGCAGGTCGCCAGGCGATACTCCTTCCACAATCTCCTTGGAAAGAGCCCGGCGATGCAGGAGATCTATTCGAAAATCGAGCAGGTTGCCGACACCAAAACCACCGTGCTGATCACCGGGGAAAGCGGAACCGGAAAAGAACTGGTTGCCCGCGCACTCCATTACAACAGCGCACGCCGGGAACGCCCGTTTATCGCCATCAATTCCGCGGCCCTGCCGGAGACGCTCATCGAGAGCGAGCTATTCGGGCACGAAAAGGGATCCTTCACGGACGCCCAGGCCCGTCGTATCGGTCAATTCGAACTGGCCCACGGCGGCACGCTGTTTCTCGACGAAATCGGCGATCTCAGCCCTGCCACGCAGGCCAAATTGCTGCGGGTGCTGCAGGAACGGGAATTCACGCGCGTGGGGGGAACACAACCCATCAAAATCGACGTGCGGATCGTCACGGCCACGAACAAGCATCTCGACGAGCTGGTGAAACGGGAGGCCTTCCGAGAAGACCTGTACTACCGCATCAATGTCCTGGTGTTGCACCTCCCTCCCCTGCGGGACCGCCGTGAGGACATCCCGCTCCTCGCGCAGCATATCCTGGCCAAGCGGGCGGAAGGCGGGGGCCGACCTCCGCAGGAATTCACGAAGAACGCCCTTGAGATCCTGACCTCCCATGCCTGGCCGGGCAACGTCCGGGAGCTTGAAAACGTCATCGAACAGGCGCTCCTCTGGTCACACGGAAAGCCCATCGAGCGGGAGCATCTGCCGGCCAGTCTCACGCAGGCGGCGTTACGATCGGAGCCCGCCGGCGTCGACCTGTCATCGGGCCAGGTGTCCCTGGAAAAATCCGTGCTGGAGTTTGAACGGAAGATGATTCTCGACGCGCTGCACCGGACCGGCTACGTGCAAACCCACGCGGCCGCGCTGCTCGGTATCAGCCGGCGCATGCTGAAATACCGGATGGACACGCTGGGCATTTCTCGGCCGTCCCCGGAAGCAGGGCCGGAGACCCATCAGGCGGCATCGCTCGCTCAATAGGAGATGGGGGAAAACCTGTCACGCTTGACTATTCACGACACCCGGCGTATCTGGTGAATGAGCATGCCAGTAGAACACGCTAAGCCGACCATTCTCATCGTCGAAGATGAAGAGGGCCCCCGCAACGCCCTCAAAATCATTCTCCGTCCGTTTTATGAGCTATCGATTACGAGTAACCGGCACGAAGCCTTGCAGGCGCTGCTGACACGACCGATCGACCTGGTTACGCTGGATCTCAAGCTTCCGGATGGGTCCGGGCTCAATCTCTTCCATGCCATCAAAGAAGCCCGTCGTGGCATCGAAGTCATCATTATCACCGGCTATGGCACCCTCAAGTCCTCACGGGATGCCGTGCAGCATGGCGCGGCTGGGTATCTTTTGAAACCGTTCAACGTGGCGGAATTGATCACGCTGATCAATCGCACCCTTGAGAAAAAGCGACGTCTCGATGGCATGCGCGGTTTCCTCCGTTCCGCGCAAAATCTCTGGAAGGACGAACCTGGCTGCGCCCGGGCATGGGCGCAGCTTCGCGACCGCTTTCCGGTGTCAGAGGTGTCTCACCCTGCTCAGCCGCCCCTGGATCCGTATAGCGCCGACACCCTCTCCCTGTGCACAGATCTTATGGAAGCGTCCGATCACAAACTACTTTCCCACGCGAACCGGGTCCGCAACCATGCCGCCCTCCTGGCTGCGCCATTGAAGCTGAGTCCGGCTGATCAGCAGGCCCTGGCAATCGGCGCCTTCCTCCACGATATCGGCTATGTAGCGATGGATTGTTGGGACGCCGGCGCGCAGGATGCGCGGGCCGGATCAGACACGACCGAGGCGCTGCATCCGATGCTGGGTGTTCGGATGGCCACTCCGCTCGGAATTCCGGCGCGCGCGCTGGAGATTATCGCCCAGCACCATGCACGGCATGACGGGTCCGGCCACCCGCACGGGCTCGCCGGGGATCAGATCCCGCTGCTCGCCAGGATTGTCGGAATTGCCCAGACGTTCGATCATTTGACGACCTCGAACGGACAGGCCCCTCTGTCGTTTACCGAAGCCTGCGAACGCCTGGGCAGCATGGCCGGCACCGCCCTGGATCCCGACCTGGTTGAATTATTTCTTGAGCAGGCCGGCGCGTTGCATCAATCGCGGTCAGCCTCGACACGCCCTTAGCCAGTTCCTTCCGCCTCCCCGATCATTTCAGCCGCCGTCTTGCGAGCCGCAGTGGTCACAGCCAGTCCGCCCAGCATGCGCGCGATTTCCTCCTGCCGGTCAGCCTGACCCAGCTTTCGTGCCTGCGTGACGGTCCGTTTCTTCGACACGCTTTTTTCGATCACGTAATGGACATCCGCGTACGACGCGATTTGCGGCAGATGCGTGATGCAGAACACCTGCCGGCGTTTGGCCAGGGCCCGGAGGCGCTTCCCCATCACCGCGGCCACGCCCCCTCCCACGCCTGCATCGATCTCGTCGAAGATAACGATCGGAACCTCGTCCGCTTCGGCCAGCACCGTTTTCATCGCCAGCATGACGCGCGAGAGTTCCCCGCCTGACGCCACACGAGCCAGCGGCTGAAGCGGCTCGCCCTCGTTGGCCGAGAATTGATATTCGATCCGATCACGCCCGGACGGACCGAGGCCGGCCTCGGTCCGATCCGTCTCCACCGTCACGGCAAAACGGGTTCGATCCATCCGTAGCGCCGCCAGCTCACCCATGACCGCGGCCTCCAGCTTCTTCGCCGCCTTGGCCCGCTCGCGCGTGAGGCGCTCGGCCAGCTTGTCTGTCTGCTGCCTGGCTTCGACCAGCAGGCGG
>JANOEZ010000562.1:0-5448 GCA_031413335.1 Nitrospirota bacterium | reverse complement strand
CGGCGCAGCAGTTCTTCGAACGAGACCCGCTGCCACGACGCGTGCAGTTCCTTCGGTGAACGCTCACTCCGGGTCCAATACAGCACGGTCATCTCGAATCCTGTTGCGCGCCGAGCTACGGCCTGTCCGATACGGCCCATGCCGATGATGCCAAGCGTTTTGCCGGCCAGATCGACGCCCAGCATCTGGGTCGGCGACCAGCCGGTCCACTGGTGTTGCCTGACTAATTGATCGCTTTCCACGACTCGCCGTGCGACGGCCAGGATCAGCGCCCATGTCAGGTCGGCGGTGGCGTTGGTCAGCACGTCCGGCGTATTGGTGACGACGATGCCGCGGGCCTTGGCCGCCTCCACGTCGATATTGTTGTAGCCGACGGCATAGTTGGCGATGACGCGGAGCGAGGGCGCGGCGGCCAGCGTCTCAGCATCGAATCGTTCATTTAAGGTGCAGATCACAGCGGAGGCGTCACGGATGCCGGCTCGTATCTCGGTGGTGGGCGGCGGGTGATCGGCTGGCGGCATGGTCAGGTCGAAATGTTCATGAATGACCGTCATGACCGGGGTTGGCAGCGGTCTGGCGAGATAGAGTTTTTGACGCATGATACGAGGCATCTTAACGAATTTACTGTGAGTGGACAATCGGGTTTCGCGGAAGGCGGACCGCGCGTGACTTATTGACCCTTCGATAAACTCAGGGTCAATCCTGAGCAAGCCCCGCCCGAAAGGGCGGGCTAGTCGAAGGATTGACTTGGCGGAGCACCGTTTGTTACATTTCCCTATTCTTCATAAGTCTTTCAAACATCCGCAAGTATTGGGCTTTTCTTCTGTCAGGCTGTAAGGGAGTGAGACCAGTGAAATTCGACGAACTTGACGTATCGAATCGTGGAAAACTCCTCGCGCAGGGGCATGCCGACGAATGGGGTGCAGGCGAGACGACCGCGGAACAGCTTCCTGCCGCTCCGGCCAACGTCGCGGCCAAGCCGGGTAATGGCAAGATCATCATCACGTGGGATCCCGTGCCGGAAGCCATGTATTACAATCTGTATTTCCTGACGAACAAAGGCGTCAGCATCAAGTTTTCAGAGCTGACCCGCCCGATTGCCAGTCCGGACGATTTTAAGCCCGTCATGGGCGTGAAGAAAGAAAAGGGCAACTGCATCGAAGGCGCCACTTCGCCCTACGTGCATGACGATCTGGCGAACAGCACCTGCTATTACTATGTCGTGACGGTGGTGACGGCGCAGGGCGAGAGCCTGGAATCGGCCGAGGCAATGGCGATTCCGTCTCCCTACCTGATCGTGCAGGCGATCGGCCAGGAGGGCGTGGAGGACGGCGAGTTCAAGGCGCCGACCGGCATCGCGCTCGACAAGGACGGGCGTATCTACGTCGCTGACACGGACAATCATTCCATTCAGACATTCGACAAGGACGGCACGTTTCTGGCGCGGTGGGGCGGTGAGCCCAGCGGGCAGGACGGCCAGTTCTACTACCCGCGCGGGCTTGCGATCGGCCCTGAGGGCGAGGTGTACGTCTCGGACAGCGGCAACAACCGCATTCAGAAGTTCGATGTGGAGGGCACGGTGACGCGCGCCTGGGGCAAATTCGGGTTTGCCTGGCGCGGGGCGGATATGGGCAAGTTCGACGTGCCGTGGGGCGTGGCCACGGATCGTGAAGGAAATTTGTACGTGTCGGACACGAGCAATTCACGCATCCAGAAGTTCAAATCGGACGGCACGCCAGTGCTCAAATGGGGCCGGGACGGCAGCTTCGACGGCGCTTTTTTCTTCCCGCGCGGCGTGACGGTGGATTTCGTCGGCAACATCTACGTGGCCGACGAGAGCAACAACCGGATTCAGAAGTTCGATGCGCGCGGCAGTTACCTGGCCAAGTGGGGCAAGGACGGCAACGGCCCCGGCCAGTTCAAAGCACCCTGGGGCGTGGCCTGCGACAAATTAGGCAACGTCTATGTGGTGGACAGCGGGAACCATCGCATTCAGAAGTTCGACGGCAACGGCACCTTCCTCTGCCAGTGGGGCAATCGCGGCGTCACGGAAGGGCAGGTGAATTTCCCCTCCGGCATCGCTGTGGACGCCGAAGGGTATGTCTATGTCGTCGACAGCGGCAATAACCGCGTGCTGAAGTATGCGCCGACCGAAGAAGAATTGAACCGGCTGTTGCAGAACAAGCCGCAGGAAACCACCGACGCGCCGGCGCCGCGCAGCCTGGTCGCCAAGGCGGGCGACACGGAAGTCGCCTTGAGCTGGCTCGATGTGCCGGGCGCCGTGTCCTACAATCTCTATTTCCATACGTCGCCGGGCGTGACGACGCAGACGGGCACGAAGATCGAAGGCGTGTCCAGCCCCTTTGTCCAGACGAGCCTGACGAACGGCAATCCCTATTATTATGCCTTGAGCGCGGTCTACGAAGATGGCGGCGAGAGCGTGCTGTCCGAGCAAGTGACTGCCACGCCGGTGTTGATCGATATCACGGCGCCGCAGAACCCGTACGCCGTCGTCAACCACGGCGCCTTCATGACCAACACGCCCGACGTGATCATGACGATCTCGGCGAACGATGTGGATACCGGCGTGGCCGCCTACTACATCGCCGAGAGTCCCATGGCGCCGAGCGCGACTATGCCGGGCTGGGTCGAGGTCGAGCCGGTGACGACGTTTGGGGCGACGATTCCCTGCACGCTGTCGCCGGGCGACGGTCCCAAGACGATCTACATCTGGTTCAAGGACGTCGGGAGCAACATCTCCGTCCCGGCGAGCACCAGCATTCTGGTCAACACGTCCGGCTATCTCTGCGTCTCCAGGTGGGGGAAGCCGGGCCGCGGTGCCTCGCTGCTGCACGGCGGCGAGTTCGCGGCGCCGATGTTCGGCATGGCGATCGATCAGCAGGGCAGCCTGTTCGTAGTGGACAACGGCAATAACCGGGTGCAGAAGTTCGACAACGCCGGAAACTTTATCATCCTCTGGGGCAGCTTCGGCTCCGCCAATTCCAACTTTCACAACCCGACCGGCATCGCCTGCGACGCCAGGGGCGATGTGTACGTGGTGGATACCAACAATCACCGCGTCCAGAAATTCGACGGGAAGCTGGGCGGCTATCTGATGAAATTCGGTTCGCGCGGCAACGCCGAAGGGCAGTTCAGCTCGCCCTGGGGCATCGCCGTGGACCGTGTGCGCGGTTACATCTACGTCGCCGACAGCGCCAATTTTCGCATGCAGAAGTTCGACGCCAACGGCGAGTTCATCATGCAGTGGGGGAGCTTCGGAACCAACGACGGGCAGTTTTATTTTCCGCGCGGCGTGGCGGTGGATTCTGCGGATGGCGCGGTCTACGTCGTGGATATGGGGAACCATCGCATTCAGAAATTCGACACCAGCACGAACGTGCTCCCGCAGTTGATCACGAAGTGGGGCGGGGGGATCGGCCCCGGCCACGCCAGCGATCCGCGCGCGCAGGAGCCGGGGCAGCTCCGGTCGCCCTGGGGCATTGTGGTGGACAGCCAGAGCGATGTGTTCATCTCTGACACCGGCAATCAGCGCGTGCAAAAATTCGACCGCGAAGGTAATTTCATCACGCAATGGGGCGGGTTCGGCAACGGTCCCGGGCAGTTTAACTTTCCCTACGGCATCACCGTGGATGCGAGGGGGAGCGTGTTTGTCGTGGACAGCGCCAATACCCGTGTTCAGCAGTTCATGCCGGCGGACGAGGGCGGCGAGCGGTTGAAGGACGAAGCCGACGCAGCCGCAGAGCTGTCCGGCCAGGCGGCGGAAGCGCAACAGCGGTAGGAGCAGGGTCGCGATGCTGGAGAAGGAAGTCAGAGTCGGGTTGACCTACGACGACGTCGTGCTGGTGCCGGCGAAGTCCGAAGTGCTGCCCGGTGAAACGGACACCCGCACGCAGATTTCACGCCATGTCGCGATCAACATTCCCATCGTCAGTGCGGCCATGGACACCGTCACAGAAGCGCGTCTGGCCATCGCGCTGGCCCGGGAAGGCGGCATCGGCATTCTCCACCGTCTGCTCTCTCCGGAGGATCAGGCGGTCGAAGTGGACAAGGTCAAGAAGTCCGAGAGCGGGATGATTCTGGATCCCATTACAATCTCACCGGAGGCCACGATCCGTGAAGCCCACCAGTTGATGACCAAGTACCGCATCTCCGGCATTCCCGTCACCAAGAACGGCAAACTCGTCGGCATTCTGACCAACCGGGACCTGCGCTTTGAAAGCCGGTTGGAGCTCAAGGTGTCGCAGGCGATGACCAAGGACAAACTGGTCACGGCGCCGGAAGGCACGAGCTTGGAGAAGGCCCGTGAAATCCTGCATGAACACCGGATCGAAAAATTACCCGTCGTGAACAAGAAATTCGAGCTCAAGGGGCTGATCACCATCAAGGATATCGAAAAGCGGATCAAGTATCCCCAGGCCTGCAAGGATACGCACGGCCGCCTGCGCGTGGGTGCGGCGATCGGGGTCGGTCCCGAGACGGAGCACCGCCTGGAACTGTTGGTCAAGGTCGGCGTGGATCTGGTCGCGGTGGATACGGCGCACGGCCATTCGCGCAGCGTGCTGGAGACGGTGAAGGCCGTCAAAAAAAAATATCCCAATCTGGATGTGATCGCCGGCAATATCGCGACGGCGGAGGCGGCGAAGGATCTGGTCAAGGCCGGGGTGGATGCCGTGAAAGTCGGTGTCGGGCCAGGCTCCATTTGCACGACGCGGATTGTGTCCGGAGCCGGTATGCCGCAGTTGACCGCCATTGCCGATTGCGCCGCGGCCCTGGCGGGGACCGGCGTGCCGATCGTCGCCGACGGCGGTATTAAATACTCCGGCGATATGACCAAGGCCCTAGCGGCCGGCGCCTCGGCGGTCATGATCGGCGGCATTCTCGCCGGCACGGAGGAATCCCCAGGCGAAACGGTGCTCTTTCAGGGACGGACCTATAAAGTCTATCGCGGTATGGGCTCGCTCGGGGCCATGGAGAAGGGCGGCAAGGACCGTTATTTCCAGGCCGGACGCGCGGAGGCCAAGCTGGTGCCGGAAGGAATTGAAGGCCGTGTGCCCTACAAGGGGACCCTTTCGGGCGTGATTTACCAACTGGTCGGCGGTGTCCGCTCGGGCATGGGCTATTGCGGCTGCCGGACTATCACAGATTTGCAAAAAAATGCCCGGTTCGTCCGGCAGACGCTGGCTGGTCTTCGCGAAGGCCACGTGCACGACGTGATCATCACGAAAGAAGCGCCGAACTACCGCACGGATGGGGAATAGCAAATAGCCGATAGCGAACAGCGAATAGCCAAGGACTCGGTTTGGTTAGCTGCCCGCTACTCGCTATTCACTACTTGCTACGCAATGGAACTTTGGCATGACAGAATCCTGATCCTCGATTTCGGATCGCAATATACCCAGCTCATCGCCCGCCGCGTCCGCGAAACCC
>JANOEZ010000561.1:0-12141 GCA_031413335.1 Nitrospirota bacterium | reverse complement strand
CAAATAGATTGGACGTCCCCGGGTTGCTCAGGATGCGGCTGCCGCCGATGTCATAGCGTGTAGTTGCGTTGATAATGTCGCCCGACAGCGCGCCAGGCGTCTGGGCGGTTTCGTCACGAACCCTCATGAATAATGAGGACTCGATGCATGGTACGAGACGCTCAGAATCGGTGTCAAGGAACGTTGACACCGATTTCAAGGCCCTGCTATTGTGCGGCGGTTTTTCGTGAACGGCTATTTTTATCGAGGAGGGATGCGTGGCGGCGAAATTGATTGACGGGAAGGCGTTGGCGCAGTCGATCCGGGAACGCATGGCCAAGGACGTCGTGGACCTGCATGCGAAGACCGGCGTACGGCCAGGCCTCGCGGTGATTTTGGTCGGAGACGATCCGGCTTCTCATCTGTACGTGAAGAACAAGCAGAAGGCCTGCGATGCGGCCGGTATCTACGTGGATGAGCACAAGCTTCCGGTTGCGACGAGCCAGGCCGATCTGCTGGCCTTGATCCAGAAGAAAAACGCCGATCCGAAGGTCCACGGCATTCTGGTCCAGTTGCCGCTCCCCAAGCATATCGACAGCAAGGTGATCCTGGATGCGGTGTCACCCGCGAAGGATGCGGACGGATTCCATCCCTATAATCTGGGACGCCTGCTGGAAGGCAGCCCGACGTTCGAGGCCTGCACGCCCAAGGGCATCATTGCGATGATCGAGTCCACCGGCGCAGGTATCGAAGGCAAGCGGGCGGTGGTGGTGGGGCGCAGCACGATCGTGGGGAAGCCGGTGTCGCTCATGCTGTTGCATCGCCATGCCACGGTGACCGTGTGCCATTCCAAGACCAAAGATTTGCCGGCGGTTTGCCGCGAGGCGGATATTCTCGTGGTCGCGATCGGGAAGGCCAAATTCGTGACGGCGGACATGGTCAAGGACGGCGCCATCGTGATTGACGTCGGGACCAACCAGCTTCCGGACAAAACCTTTGTCGGGGATGTGGATTTCGGGCCTGTCAGCCAGAAGGCCGGCTGGATTTCTCCGGTGCCGGGCGGCGTGGGACCGATGACGATTACCATGTTGCTTCACAATACCGTCGAAGCGGCCAAGCACTTCGCCTCTTCAAAAAAATAGGACACGATGAGTACCGGCCCCACACGGCGTCTCAAGGACATTCTCGACCGCGGCGAGTTCGCCGTCACAGTCGAGTACAACCCGCCGAAGGGCACGAACGCCTCCACGATCCTGGACAATGCCAAATCGCTGATCGGCCGCGTGAGCGGCGTGAACGTTACGGACAATACGGCGGCGATCATGCGGGCCAGTTCGCTCTCCATCTGCCGCCTGCTCTACGAGATGGGGCATGATCCCGTCATGCAGATGACCTGCCGCGACCGCAACCGGCTGGCGATTCAATCCGATCTGCTGGGCGCGCACCTGCTGGGCATCCGGAACATTCTCTGTCTGACCGGCGACTATCCGACGGTCGGCGATCATAAGGATGCCAAGCCGGTCTACGACCTCGATTCCGTGCAGGTCATGCAATTGGTGCAAGGGTTCAATCAGGGGCGTGATCTGGCCGGCAATAAATTGGACGGCTTGGCCGATTTCATGATCGGCGCGGCGGTGACCCCCGAAATGGACCCGCAAGGTCCGATGCTGGCGAAGTTCGAGGCCAAGGTCAATGCCGGCGCGAAGTTTTTCCAGACCCAGGCTATTTACCATGCGGATCAGTTCAACTCGTTCATGCAGAAGGTCCGGCCGTTCAAGGTCAAGGTGCTGGCGGGGATTCTCTTGCTGCGCTCGGCCAAGATGGCGGAGTTTCTCAACGCCAACATTCCCGGCATCGCGGTGCCGGCCGAGATGATCGCCGAGTTGCGGGCTGCCGGTCCCACGCGCGAGCAGGAAGTTGGCATCGAGATCGCCGTGCGGACGATCAAGGCCGTCCGCCCTCACTGCGACGGCGTGCATCTGATGGTGCTGAAAGCCATCGATCGGCTTCCCGAAGTGCTCACCAAATCCCAACTGGGCTAAATCGGCTCCCAGTTCACGCTGCACAGTGCTCTATGGTAGGATTCATCCCATGGCACGGATGACGGTTCCGGCATTCCAGCAATACAAGCGCGAGGGGAAGAAGCTCATCCTCGTGACGGCCTACGACGCCCTCTTCACGAAGATTGCCGAACAGGCCGGCATCGAAGCGATCCTCGTCGGCGATTCGCTTGGCGTGGTCGTTCAGGGGAAACCGGACACGCTGTCGGTCACCATGGACGACATGCTCTACCACGTCAGGCTCGTGGCCGGGGCGGCGCAGCGGGCACTGGTCATCGCGGATATGCCGTTTCTGTCCTACCAGGTCAGCGTGGAGGAGGCGGTGCGCAACGCCGGGCGATTGATACAGGCCGGTGCAGCGGCGGTCAAGCTCGAAGGCGGCGCAGCGGTTGTGGATCGGGTGCAAGCCATGACCCGCTTCGGCATTCCGGTCATGGGGCATCTTGGTATGACGCCGCAATCCGTGCATCAGTACGGCGGCTACAAGGTGCAGGGGAAAGAGCGTGCGCAAGCCGACACCCTGCTTGCCGACGCCAAAGCCCTGGAAGCGGCCGGCGTGTTTGCCATTGTGCTGGAAGCGATTCCCGCGGCGCTGGCCAAAACCGCGACCGGGTCGCTGACGATTCCCACCATCGGCATCGGCGCCGGCGCGCATTGCGACGGGCAGGTGCTGGTGCTCTACGACCTGTTGGGCCTGTTTGACGACTTCGCTCCGAAGTTCCTCAAGCCCTACGCGCATCTCAAGGCCGACGCGCTCCAGGCGCTCCGTCGGTATAAAGAAGAAGTTGAACAGGGCAAGTATCCCACGGATTCGGAGAGTTACTAGCTCCCTCCCTCACTATATTTACCCACGTTCCGGTTTTATGGTACCGTTGCGCCTCGCGTGACCACCATCCACTCGACTGCATCCCTGCGGAGGACCTGTCATGGCCAAGATTGATGCGCTGTTCAAGATCATGTTCGATCATGGAGCGTCGGATCTCCACCTGCCGTCAGGGCAGAAGCCGATCCTGCGTATCCGGGGTGAGATGGAGCGGATCGAGGCCGAGCCGGTGCTGGAGCACGAGTCGCTTCGCGCGATGCTCTATGAAATCGCCCCTGAATCGAAAATCAAGCAGTTCGAAGAGACTGGCGACGTGGATTTCGGCTACGAGATCGCGGGCCTGGCGAGGTTCCGGTGCAATTTCTTCAATCAAAAATACGGCTGCGCGGCGGTCTTCCGGCAGATTCCTACCAAGGTATTGACGGCGGAACAGTTGGGGCTGCCGCCGATTCTGCTCAAAGCGGCCATGCTGAAAAAGGGGCTGGACCTGGTCACGGGCCCGACTGGCAGCGGCAAGTCCACGACGCTGGCCGGTATCATTGACCACGCGAACAAGAGCCGCAAGGACCATATCATCACCGTCGAATACCCGATCGAGTTCGTGCACCAGAGCCAGGGGTGCGTCGTCAACCACCGCGAGGTGGGGTTGCACACCAAATCGTTCGGGTCGGCATTGCGGGGCGCGCTCCGCGAAGATCCGGACATCATTCTCGTCGGCGAGATGCGGGATATCGAAACCATCCGCTTGGCGGTCGAAGCGGCGGCGACCGGCCACTTGGTCTTTGGCACGCTCCACACGATCAACGCGCCAAAAACCATCGATCGCATCATCGAAGTGTTCCCGGCCGAGGAACAGCCGCAGATTCGCAATACGCTCTCGACCAGCCTCCGGCTCGTCATCGCCCAGAACCTGTTCAAGCGGGTGGACATCAAGGGGCGGTGCTCGGCGCTGGAGATCCTGGTGTGCACCACCGCCGTCGGCGCCCTGATTCGCGACGGGAAGATCTTTCAGATTCCTTCGGCCATGCAGACCGGGAAGAGGCTCGGGATGCAGACCCTGGACGACGCGATCCAGGAGCTGCTCACCAAGAAGTGGATTAGCCCGGAAGAGGCCTATGAAAAGTCCTTCGATAAGGCCAAGTTTGCGCCGCTCCTCAAGACCCCGCCGGACGACCTGTCGCTCTGAAGCAGGTCAAGGTTCAGGGTAGGCCGTCAGGGAATCTATCCTGACTTCCTCAACCTCAGCCTGAACCTCAAGCTTAACCTGCCATGTCCGATTAGGGGTATTTCGCTTCGATCGTGGAAGAGAGCCCGCCCCGCGCGGTGAATTCGCCGGTGACGACGGCCCGGACAGGACGACAGGACTGCACAATGTCCTGCAGGATGCGGTTCACGGCATTTTCGTAGAAAATGCCGAGGTTCCGGTAGGCGTGGATGTACATCTTCAAGGACTTCAATTCCAGACAGGCCTTGTCCGGCATGTAGCGCAAGCGGATCGTCCCGAAGTCGGGGAGTCCGGTCTTGGGGCAGATGGCCGTGTACTCTGGAATCTCGATGGTGATTTCGTACCCCTTGTACTGACTGGGAAACGTTTCGATGTCGGGCAGCTTCGCGTCAATGCCGCTCTTGGCATGCCGCTCGTTGTAGCCCGTGTGTGTTGCTGATCCGCTTTTCTTTCCCTTACGCTTCATCCTTCACCCTTCACATCTCTGATCGTTCGAGTTTGTCTTGTTTCTCTGGTTTGTTTGGTTTATCTCGTTCAACCAAACAAACGAAACAAACCAAAGAAACGAGCGTCCAAGCTATACCTTTTTCATCCAGTCCGTCTGCCCGATTTTTTCCAGCTCGAAGTAGAGCGTCACCCAGGGACACATCATCTCCGGATAGACCTCGCAGAAGCCGCCCTTCCGCACACCGCCGCAGGGGCCGTGGCTCATGAACTTGGGGCATTCGGCCTTGGCAGAGCCGTCCGGGACCGGCGGACGATTGTGCACGCCGCCCGCATGGTTGGCTCCGTTTTCCTCGCCCGGTATGAGTACGCGTACTGGCATGAGGGCAGTCTATACCGCTTCCATGAATTGGGCAATTTCCGTGAGCTGCAGATCGCGGACGGCGATCTCGGGCGCGTAGATCACCTCGTCGGCGCCCCAGCCGACGAGCGGCGTGGCGCGTTTCGTCACCCCGGCGACATTGTGGAGCAGGGACTTGATGTTGCCGGTGATGCGGATCGTATTGGGCTGCAGCGGCGCGGCCAGCTTCCCGTTCCGGATGAGATAGGAATCGCCCACGATCGTGCAGGTAAAGTCGCCGGCGCGCAGGCCGTTCATCGGATAGGTGTACCAGATGCGGCCGATGTACACGCCGTCCCCGACGAGGCGCAGCAGGCTGTCGGTCGTGTGGGGATCGGCGCCTTCGATGCAGACGTTCGTGGCGGCAATGGTCGGGGGCACGTCGAACTGCCGGCCGCCCCGGCTTGAAAGACGAAAGCCGTTGCGCGGCGTCAGCGCTTCGGGGTGGTCCTTCGGACTGATCCCAAGTTTTTGCCGTGCCTGGGGGTCGCGCGCGAGGCGCTCGGTTTCATAATGGCTTGAGAGCAATCCTTCCAGCACGCCCCGTTTGATGAGGTCGGTGCGGCCGGTCGGAAACCCTTCGCAGGTGATGGCCCTGGTGCCGACGAGGCCTTTCGCGGCGCCGTGATCGTAGATGCTTAGGAGGTTTGCGGCGACCGGACGTCCGATCTCGCCTAGAAAAGCCGAGCGGCTGCTGAAAAATGCATCGGCGCTCAAACTGGGAAGGATGACGTTGGTCATGAGATCGGCGACCGGCTGCGGACCCAGCACGACGGGGTAGCTGCCGCTGGACAGCCGCTGCCCGCCTGCGGATTGAATGGCGCTGGTGGCGGCCTGGCTGCCGGTCTCACCCTTGAATTGGGCCAGGTGCGTGGCAGTGGCATAGCCGCTGCCCTTCGCCTGCTTGCGTTCGACCATGGCGGTGATGGATGAGGTGACGAAGGTCGACTCGTCGGTTCGAACTTTTGGCGCGTGTGTCGACGCCATTGCCATGCGTTGCCGGAACAGGCTGACGTCGCCGCCAACGATCAGTCCCAGCGTCGCCAGTTTCTCCCTGGAGCCGGCCAGCTTCGCCAGCGCGTCCGATGACGCAAAGGTTTTCAACGCGTCGTTCACGACCTGCCAGCCGGTGTCGACCAGCGCCGAATCGGTGATGTCCATGATGCGGCGGTCGTGGTAGGGCAGAACTTTCTTTCCGGCGGCGAGGGGATCGGGCGCGGGCAGCGAGACAAAATCGGGGTCCGGCACGGCATTGGCCCGGGCTTTCTCGATTGCGCGCTGGATGCCCTTGAGCGAGAGGTCCCTGGCTTCGCTTCCCAATCCGATGCGGGGCGCGCCGGTTCCGTCGAAGACGGCCCGGATGCTGACACCGAAATGTTCGGAGGACTTGGGCTCCTCGACGCCGTTGCAGGGGATCTGCGAAGTGTAGTTGAGCCGGCACGTGAGCTGCCCGGTGCTGGAGGCATACACCTCGGCCTCCCGCACGTCCTTCGCGCGAGCGATCAGACGGAGCGCGCGCTGCACGGTGGATTTGAGGTCTGTCAGCGAGCGCATGGTCACACGCCTGTCAGTTTGGCCCGGCTGCGCATCGTCGGCGAGCCGTTGCCCAGCCGCTTGATCTGCATCGGCTGGACCTTGCCGCAATTGGGAATGGGACCGAGGCGGAAATCCTTCCCGACCGCATCGACTTTCGTCAGATAGTCCTTGGTGTCGGCGGTCATGCCGCCGCCGCGATAGAGCTGGCCGAGCTGGCCGTTGCGGATTTCGTATACTTTTTGCGCGGAGATACTGAAGTTCTCGCGAGACTCCGCAATCGACGGGGTGCGATGGCCGACCAAGTAATAACCGTGGTCCACATCGGCGATGATCTGCTCCGGATCGTGCGGTCCGGCGCCGAACACGGTGTTCGACATGCGGATCAGCGGCACCAGCGAGGCCTCCGTCGCCTTGTAGGAGCCGTTGGGCTCTGCGCCGAGAATCGCCGCCGTCTGCCGGCTGTTCATGAATCCTTTGAAGATGCCCTTGTCGATGTGCACGACTTTTTTGACCGGCGTGCCCTCGTGGTCGTAGGCGTAATGGCCGAGCCCAGGCAGGCTGGGGTCCGAATAGGCGGTCACAAGCGGCGAGGCGATCGGCTTGCCGATCTGATGATCGGTGAGCGATCGGAGCAGCCAGCTCCGGCCTGCGTAGCCGGTTTCCATTTTGAGCGCCCGATCCAGTTCGGTCGGATGGCCCAGGATCTCGTGCGACTTGAGCACGTTGTAATGCGGATCGGTGACCACCACGACTTCCTTGTCGGTGGCGCGCAAGGCGGGCGCGTCGATCAATTGCAGGCAGTCCCGTCCCAGGCTGGTGGAGAAGGTCAGCAGATCCAGATGGCGGATCAAGTCGCTCCGGGTGCCCTCCGTCACTGTTTCCCATCCGCGCTGGTGGCCGATGTAATCGGTCAGCGATTGATCGGCCTTGTCGTTTTCAGCCACCACCGAGCACCAGCCCAGCGTGTTGGCAAAGGTTTGATCGAGAACGGTCCCCTCCGAGCTGACGAAGAGTTCGCGGTAGAGGCCGGTGGATGTGGCGATGGCGTTGAACTTGATTCGTGAGCCCAGCCCGGCCACGGCGCGAGAGACTTCGGCAGTGTAGCGGGAGATTTCTGCGAGCGGCACGGAGCGGGGGTCCACGGCGTATTCCGCCTTGATCGTATCCTGGTGGGTTTCGATCGGCGCCAACGGCAGGCCGGCGAGGCTGTCCCCGAGCCCTTTGAATTTGGCGCGGGCCTGTTCTTTCTGACGGGCGTTGGCGATGGCCCGGTCGTACGCGTGGCGGAATCCGTCTCTCAGAATCGTGGCTAAGCGGGAGAAGTCGGCGTTGCCCAGGCGATGGCCATAGTAGCCGGGAGCCGGCAGGGGGTGGCCGGCCAGCACGCGAATGCCGAAGCCGAACGTGTAATCGTCCTGCATGGATTTTCCGGCGCCGTTCTCGGCATTGGCCGTCTTGACCTCGGAGATTTCAATGCGCAGGTCCGCGTAGCGGCAGTGCCGGTATCGCGTGCGCGCCGCGCGGGCCAGCTCGGCGGCCATGCGCTTGACGCGATCGAGCGATTCGATCGTGAGCGGCTTTGCGCTGAGCGTGCGAGCCATGAAAATCTGCCTTTCATAACGGCGGATTGTCCAAAAGTTTCGCCATTATAGAAAACAGTCGGTGAAACCGCAAGGTAAGGCTGAATCAGGGTTAGGGCCAATGGCCTAGTGGGGGATACCCTGCTAGGCCTTCTTTTACCGGGGGTGGGCCTTCTGTTACGTTGCATTGCTATCCGGGACGTTATACGATCCGCACACTAGAGGGGGGGCTCCCGACCTTTGGAGTTGACACGATTTCGAGCAGTTTGTTAGACTCCGATCGTCAGTCTGTTCGAAAACAATAAGAGAATCAGCGATTTCGGTAGGACGAAGAGGTTTTTCTCCGGCGACGGTCATTTCGAGAAAACGATCAAGAGTCGCCGGTTTACCAAGCTAGTTATGGAGGCCGCCAATGAGTCTCGATTACGTTAAATTCACCCCTGGATTTGAGAAGTTCATGCCCAAGGAATACCGGGACATGGTCGACCATGGTCCCTTCGGCAAGAAGACGACGGTCTCGCAGATGGGGAGCTTCAAGGAAATCCTGGAAGAGCATCCCATGTGCGCCGGCTGCGCGATGACCCTGTTCATCCGCCTGGCGATCATCGCGTTCCCGAATCCCGAGGACACCATCACCGTCGGCACGGCCGGCTGTGGACGTCTGGCGATTTCCCAGGCGGCCATCCCGTTCGTGTACGGCAACTATGGCGACCAGAATGGCGTGGCGAGCGGGCTGGCCCGCGGGCTGCGGCTCCGGTTCGGCGACAAGCCGAAGGACGTGGTTGTGATGGCGGGCGACGGCGGCATGGCGGACATCGGCTTTTCCGTGACGCTGCACTCGTGGTTCCGGAAGGAAAAATTCACGACGATCATGCTGGACAACGAAGTGTACGGCAATACGGGCGGCCAGGAGAGCGGGATGACCAACCGCGGCGCGGTGCTGAAGATGGCCCCGCTCGGCAAGAAGTTCGAGAAGATGGACATGCTCGGCATGGCGAAGATCGCCGGCTGCGCCTATGTCGCCACGGTCGTGCCGAACAATCCCCGGCGCGTGGAGAGCGTGATCAAGAAAGCCGTGTTGATCGCCCGTGAAGTCGGCCCCACCTACATCCAGGCCTATACCTCCTGCAACATCGAATACGCGATTCCGACCGACAAGGTCATGGAAGACGCCAAGACCGTCGAGAACGACCGGTACGCGTTTTCCGAGTACATCTCCGACGAAGCGAAGCAGTATCTTGCGGAGCGCTATGGCTACAAGGAGTATCTCCCCAAGCCGGCAGGCGCAACCGCGGCGATTCCCGGCAAGGTCTAAACACCGGCTGGACGAACGTCGTAGAAGATTCCAAGGGGAAGGAGAGCACCGATGGCAATGCGTTTCAACATTCGGATGGCCGGCGTGGGCGGGCAGGGCGTCGTCACGGGATCGCACATTCTGAGCACCGCCGTCATCAACGCCGGCGGCGAAAGCACCATCGTCCCGTTCTATGGTTCCGAGAAGCGCATGGCGCCGGTCGAGAGCTACGTGCGGGTGTCGGACGAGCCGATTTACGAGATCGGCGAAATCACCTTCCCGCACATCATCATCATCTTCCACCCGCAGGTCATCACGCACGGCAAGTCCTACACGATGCCGTTCTACTTCGGGTTGAAGGAGGATGGGGTCGCGCTGATCAACAACGACGGGCCCATGAAGCTGCACCCGCTCCAGGCCCGCGAGTTGGAGGAGCGGCGCGTGAAGCTCTATTACCTGCCGGCGACCAAGCTCTCGCTGGAAGTGGCGGGCATGGACCTGTGCACCAATATGGCGCTGATGGGCGCGATCGGGTGCATCACCGGCCTGACGACGCTCGATTCGCTCAGCCAGGCGGTGAAAGACCGCTTCCTGGGCAAGGGCTTCGTGGTGTCGGGCGGCACGGCGGCGCTGGACAGCGTCGTGGAACGGAAGTTCAAAAAGAAGCAGGAGTTGATCGATAAGAATATGGCTGTGATCAAAACCGGCTGGGACTACGCGGCGGACCACGGCTGGGACGAAATCAGCAAGGCGGCGAAGAAGGCGGAGCATGCCGCCGCGGCTGTCGCGAAAGCGTAACCAAGGAAAGAGGCCTCCATGTATCTGGTAGCGGATATCAGCGTTGAGATTTGTGCGGCGAAGAGCTGCAAGCTCTGTACGCAGTATTGCCCGGAAGCCAACACGATCCTGTACAGCGACGAGATGGGCAAGGATCAGGGCTTCAAGTACGGCTCGGCCTACGTGGCAGTGGATCGGTGCAAGGGCTGCGCGCAGTGCGTCTGGGTCTGTGACAACATGGCCAAGAACAATGCGATCAAGATGATCATGATCGATCAGCTTCCCAAGGCGGCGCTGACGGACAACATCATCTACGGCGAGAAGAGCACCACGGCCGTTCTGGCCAGTCCTATGGTCGGGTAAGCGGGGGGCCATGGGAACCAAAACGTCGTCGAAAGAGCAAGAGCGTATTATTGTTCCGGGGCCTGCCGGGTTCCATCCTCCTTCCGCCGCGCAACTCGGTGTCATGCTGCCGGATCCCGGTGAGGGACTCTTCTACGGCCTGCTCGAAAAAAACGAAGAAAAGGTCATGGAAGAAGTCGCGCGGAAGATGCTGACGAGCCCCAACGCGACGATCTTTCCGGGCCCGATGGTCCTGTGGAACTGGAACGAGCACGCGGCCGACAAGGCCAAGGCCGTGCTGGAGATCGCCGCGCAGCTCCCCGAAGTGCTGATTATCCCCATGCCGGACTACCGGCCAAAGTATCCCAAGATCGATCCCGAAGAGGTCATCAACCCCAACCATCCGAACCTGACCATCTGGGGTAACAAGATCGAGGCCTGCATCTTCATCGGCGTGCACTGCCACTATGCAAATTTGACTCTTAAGATGATTCGCGCGGGCACGAACTGCTGCACGGCCGCACTCTGCGCCGAGCAGGGACACGAGGATGCGATGCTAACGGTCCGCGATTGCGACGCCGCCAAGCTGCGGCGAGTGGCGCAGGTCTTCAAGCGGGTGCGCGAGGAAATGAAAATCAAGCTCCCGGCCAACGGCGAGAACGTGCGGTTTACCGGCACGCAATCGAAGGTGCACGACAATAAGACGCACACCAATCCGCTCGCGTTCATGCCGGGCGGCAGCGCGGCCGGCGCCGCCGCTTTTGGGCATACCGCCGAGCAGATGAAGCGTGAAGCGTAACTTCGCCGACTGATCGATTTAACCTCGAGGTGTCATCATGAGCGAAACCGAAGTCAAAACCAACCCGCAGGGCGATCCGACCACCAGCGTCGCGGTGCCCAAAGCCGACGCCAAACAAGATCCCCATGAGGCCGCGAAAAAACAGAGAGTCGTGACGCCGGAGTACATGTTTTTCGAAGCGCCGAGGACGAAGGAATTCATCACGGGCAGCGAGTCGGCCAAGGAAGCGGTGCGCCGCTCCAATGTGGACCTCTCCATCGCCTATCCGATCACCCCGCAGAGCGAAACCATGCAGCTCATCGGCGTGCTCTATGGCGAAGGCTACGTGAAGGAATACTATCGCGGCGAAGAGGAATACGGCGTGATGTCGGCCATTGCCGGCGGGTCGCGCGCGGGCGTCCGCTGCTTTACCGCGACGGCGGGACCGGGCACGCTGCGTGGATTGGAACCGATCGCCTCCTGGCCGGGCCACCGGCTGCCGGCGGTCGCCATGTTCACCTGCCGGGTCGTCAATGCGCCGCTGGCCATCCAGCCGGACAACATCGAGATTTCCTATCTGTTGAATTGCGGGATGATCGTGTTCCACGCGGAAAACCAGCAGGACATGTTCGATTTCATCATGGCCGGGTTCATGATCAGCGAAATGAACGATGTCACCCTCCCGGTCGGTGTCTGCTGCGATGGGTTCTTCGTCACCCATGCCCGTGGCTACGTGCGGATGCAGGAGAAGGGCATCAAGCTGCCGCCGCGGGAAGCGTGGCGTGGCGCGGTACCGGTGCTGGACGCGGAAAATCCTCCCGCCCGGTTGTCGCGGGATGCCCCGGTGCAGAAGTCGAACTTTATGGCCTACAACATCCACGCGGTCTGGCAGCAGGAAGTGTG
>JANOEZ010000560.1:0-7209 GCA_031413335.1 Nitrospirota bacterium | reverse complement strand
ACGATGCTTGCACCAGTCGCACGCGCGCTGGTTGCCGCGTCTACTTCACATTCGAGCGCACACTAGTTCTATGTAACAGGGATTTCACTAGCACTTGAACCACAGAGACACGGAGACACAGAGGAAGCACAGAGAGGAATTAGGTTGATGTATCAGGCGCGGGACGGTTCTCTACAACCTTTTCTTGTTCTTCTCTGTGCTTCCTATGTGTCTCCGTGTCTCTGTGGTTCATCGCTAGCGAGATCTCTGTGACATGCCACTAGTCACCCAAACTTACCGCTCCCTGCAGTTCGAGATAGGGGATGGTCATCGGACCTTCCGGAAGGACCGCAATTGGCGCGTCCCTTCCAATCACTTCCAGTTCCATTGCCACACGAAGCGCGATATCGCGGACCTTCTCGAGATGCGCGCGTCTTGTCTTTTCCTCTGATATCTCGCTGAACAGACCGACCCGCGCCTTGAGGCAGACCATCGCGAGCAACTGAGCCTCCCATTGGTCATACATCGAGAAACCGGGTGAGAGGATGGTCTCAAGCAACGCCCCTGGTGAGCCGTGCTCGAAGAGGAGCTTGCGGAAGTTCCCATGTTCCGGGAACCCGTCATTACACCGCGACGCAGCGACGACAAGACCGCCCTTCTCGACGATCTGTGCAGCTGCTGACATGCCCTTCACTGCCTGGTAGAGGTTCTGATCAAGCGGATAGCCGCTGTTGGTGGTGAGGACAATTGGGAAGGGCCGGGGGCATGCGATCATCGCAGTCGCTCGTGCAAACGCGCACCCTGCGTCGTGCGCTGCAATTGGATCACCACAGAAGAAGCGAGTAACTTCCCGACGGCGATTGAGCGTGACATTGATACAGAAATCGACCGGCAGCAGAGAGCCGTTGGCCCGGATCTGCTGCTGAGTCGGGTTTTCGTCGAGCACTCCCCAGGTCGAACGCGCATGCCCAATGACCTCGGCTCGATGGTAGTGCATGATCGAGTCGATGTCCGCGACAGCCGGAAAGATACCCTTGTATCCACCGGAAAAACCCGCCATGAAATGTGGCTCGATAAAACCGGTGACGATTCGCTTGTCTGCCTCAACGTAGTCGCGATTGAAGAACACTGATCGGCCGTCTTCGGTTTTGCCGGCGAGCTTGAGAGTCTCCGGGTCGTGAGCGTTATGATTGACAATGCGATACTCTCGGGCAATCCGGGTGCCGACCATCGATTCCAGCTCCTGCTGCGTGTTTGTCCGGTGTGAGCCAGTCCCATTGATGATCACGAAGTTTGCGGCGGGTACGTGTGCGAGTTCAGCAAAGATCCACGAGAGCAGCCGATCCGATGGAAGCGGGCGCGTGATATCGGCGATGACGATCGCGACTCGATCCGTCGCAGCCACCATCTCCCGCAGCGGGCGCCTGCCGAACGGGTTGCGTACCGCAAGCTGGAACTCCTTGCCCTCATCGGCAAGCCCGGCGAGAAAGCGTGGTTCGAGCAGTGTCACGTTCGCTGACGGGAGGTCCACCTCGAGCCCGTCTCGCCCATACTGCAGATGGATTTGCATTGTTGGTCTTTCCGCGTCCCAGTCAGAAGTCAGCTGGCTTTCGAGTCGACGTCGAGGCGGCCGAATCGACGCAACTGGGGCCAGATCAGTGCCGCACCTGAAACCACCACCAACGTTCCGATTCCTCCGGCGACAACGGAAAAGACCGGACCACACAATGCCGCGAGAGTGCCTGACTCGAATCTTCCCAGCTCATTTGAAGCATTAATAAACATCCCATTGACCGCTGAAACCCGCCCGCGCATCTGGTCAGGCGTCAGTATCTGCACCAGCGTGTGACGAACTACAACGCTGATGTTATCGAATGCGCCCGTCAGGAACAACATCAGCAGCGATAACCAGAAGGAGCGGGAGAACCCAAAGACTATGGTCGCGACGCCATAGCCGGCGACTGCCCAGAGCAGTGTCTTGCCCGCGCTTCTCAAAGGAGGCAGATGGGTCGACAAGAGCGCCATGAGGACGGCACCCACCGATGGAGCGGCCTGAAGCCACCCGAGTCCAGTCGGTCCGACGCCGAGGATGTCCTTCGCATAAATCGGGAGCAGCGCGACTGCACCGCCAAAGAGTACGGCGAAGAGGTCGAGCGTCATCGCCGCCAGCAGGAGCCTGGTCTGCCCGACATATCTGAGGCCCGCAACCAGGGATGTCAGAGTCAGTCCGCCGTCCGCCGGTTTCCCTTCAGGCGAATCCTGATCGATGGGCGCCGCAGTGTAGGACCGTCGAGACAAGAGTCCAAGCATGCCGACATAGAAGAGACTCGTCGCACATCCGACGATGTAGACCGCGGTTGTCCCGTGAAAGAGGGCGATAAACAGTCCGCCGAGGGCTGGGCCCGCAAGGGAGGCGAGCTCAAATCCGCTGATCCCCCAACTGACTGCGTTTGGAAAGACCTGACGTGGCACCAGCAGGGGCACGAGAGCTGATCGTGCCGGTCCCTGATACGCCCGCGCAACTCCACTGAGAAGGAGACAAAGGTAGATCCACTTCGCGCTGCCTTCGAAGATGGCGACCCCGGTCAGTCCGAATGAGCTGAAAGTGCCGAGAACGGAAGCGAGCATGAGCACTCTTCGGCGATCGAATCGATCGGCCGCGTGCCCCGCCGGAAGGGCGAGGCCAAGCATCGGCAGAAACTGAACCAGACCGACCATTCCGAGAGCGAGGGCTGAGCCGGTCTGCTCGTAAAGCTGCCAACCGACCGCCACCGTTTGCATCTGGACGCCGAGGACGGAGATGACGTGGCCGATGAGAAAGAGGCGAAAGTCTCGGACGCGCAGTGCGGCATAGGCGTCGCGACGGCCGACCTCATTCTTCGCAATGTCTTTGGTCATCGAGGACTATCCGAGCGGGAACATCAAAAGGTGAAGTCCAGGCGGTGCTGGATCAAAGGGACTCTCAAGCGATCGAGAAAAGCGCCAACGAGAAAAGGGCGACCGTCTCGGTCGCCCCTCCTCGGGAAGCCCTGGGAAACCCCTGGGACCTTGCTTAATGCGGATGAGAGGACTCGAACCTCCACGAAATTGCTTCCACAGCGTCCTGAGCGCTGCGCGTCTACCAGTTCCGCCACATCCGCAATGAGCGAGAATACTACTGTGCAGTTCGAGTCAGTGTCAAGGAAGGGCAACCGCTTTCATATGGTGATCGTCCCTTCAATGACCATCACCACTTCTCCGCCAACCTTCACTTCCTGAATGATGTCGTCGTCAGATTCGACCTGGATGATGATGCGCGAAGGCCGGTCCATCTCGTAGCCCTGCTCGGAAATAATTTCCGTCGTGATCGCCACCTCCACGACGCCGTTCTGGACCAGATAGGCGCCCAATGCACCGCTTGCGCTGCCGGTCGCGGGATCCTCCAGAATGCCGATGGGCGACGCGAACATGCGCGTATGGACGGTCGAGAACTCGTCCACCGTCACTGTCGTGAACACCATGATGCCGTTGGCGCCATGCCGCCTGCAAAATTCGGTGATCGCAGTGGGATTGGGCACGATGGACCGGACCGCCGTGAGCGTCCGTACCGGCACGATAATGACCGGCAGGCCGGTCGAGACGACTTCAATCGGGAACTTGGTATCCGAGATCGCGCGCTTGTCCATGCCGAGTGCCTTCGCGATTTCCAGCGCGCCGTCAGGCGAGTCCACCCTGCCCAGAAACTCCGGCTTGGGCTGGGTCATGATGACGCGCAGAATTTCTCCCTTGTGCGCGCGCAGCTCGATCGGGAACACGCCGATGTTGCATTCGTAAAAGAGCGACGTGATCGGCTCGACGAGCGTGATCTGCTTCAGTTTGCCCAGAATGTAGAATGTGCCGAGGATGGGATGGCCTGCAAACGGAATCTCCTGCTTGGGGGTGAAGATACGGACTTTCGCGGCGGCCCGAGGGTCTGTCGGCGGAAACACGAAGACGGTCTCGGAAAGATTCATCTCCCGCGCAATCTTCTGCAGCTCTTCATCGGTCAGCCCGGACGCGTCCGGCAACACGGCCACCGGATTGCCGCCGAACGGCTCATCCGTAAAGACATCGGCCTGATAGAATTTGAGCGTGCGCCGCGCGGAACTCATGCCGCGACTCTAGGTCAAGGTTGCACCTTTGTCAAACCGAAGCAACGCCGAGCACGCGCCTTGACTTGGCAGCCGCGGAGCGTCTACCTTACGCCCATTCCATCGTATTTTGACGGAGGACAGCGCGTGGCCAGGGAAATAGAAATCAACATTCAGCCTATTTTTTCGACGCCCCTGTTCGCCTTCACGGTTCCTGACCACGCCACGATCAATCAGACGCTCCGCCGGACCATCCTCGATCGCGAGGCGTCCACGCCCGCCACTCCGGACTACGAAGTCGTCGGCTGGTCCTCCCCGCATGATCTCTCGATGCTGGATTGGGCCGGCGCGGAACTGAAGCGCCTGTTCGACCCGGTCGTGCAGGTGGCCACGCAGGTCACGGAATATTCCGACCGGGTACCGGGGCAATCAGGCAACCGTCCGGAGTGGCAGGTCGTCGAGGTCTGGGCCAACGTGCAGCGCAAAGGCGGCAGCAACGCCGCCCACCCGCATCCCGGGTCGTACTGGTCCGGAGTCTATTACGTGGACGTGGGCGAGATTTCAGAGGACGGCAAGCATGGAGGCGCGCTGCAGCTCTTCGATCCGCGCGGCTGCCTCCCCCGGATGCTGGCGCCGTATCTTCGCTACGCCATGCCCGAACTGCACGACGCAGGCAAAAACATTTCCTTCACGCCATCCGCCGGGCAGTGCGTGATCTTCCCCGGATGGCTCTTCCACGCCGTCGGCCTCTACACCGGCGACAAGCCGCGCATCAGCGTCGCGTTCAATCTCGATCCAATTTTACGGAAGTAGCTGCGTCGATTTCAGGCCGAATGCCTAGGCTGGAAGCGGCAGGTCTTCGTACGACTGCGTGAGCGGATTCCGCACGTAATCTTCCACATAGTTCTTCAGGAGGCCGTTGCGCCACAGGCGGGTATTGGCGAACTTCGTATCGATCTTGTGAAGAATGCGCGCCTTCACGCCGGTCTGTTTCATAAACTCTTCGACCGTCACCCCTGCAATGTCGGTGTACGGGCCCCGCCCGGACTGCATCATGGCCTTCGGAATATAGACGTGTTTCTGGTTCGTGAGGCAGCGCGCGATGTCGTCGAACGTGAGGAGCACGGTGCAGTCGGAATCGCCGCCGAGCGTCGCGTTCGGCACCATGAGATAGCGGGCGCGGTTCTTTCGATACATGTTCAAAATCTTATAGGCGCTCCTGGCCATCACGACCGTATCGCGCTTCTCCAATTCAAGCGCGTCGAACGCGCTGACGATGCGCTTGCGGTTCAGGAAGGCGGTGATGGGCGCTTCGGTGTGGATCGTCTGGATGTTCGGCAGGCCGGCGTCGTAGATGCGCTGGGCCTCGGTCGCCAGATGCCTGCGCCCCAGGCGCATGAGCGCAGCCGTGTCGTCCTTGATCCCGCGCACCGGCGTCAAGCATCCCATCCAGAGGACGCACTTCTGGTTCACCTGTGAAATGGCCAGGGCATCGTCCGACATCGTGTGGTCGTCGAACGCATAGAAGTTGGCCGAGGACACCGCCGGACCATCCAATACCTTCATCAGATGCTTCACCGACGGTGCGTGCGGCATCAACCGTTCGCGATGCCGGCTCAACGTGATGGCGGACAGTTCGAAATTGATCCGGCCGGGATACTGCGCCGCCAATTGATGAATTTTCGGTACGTGGACAAACCCGACCGTGAAGAAGGTGATGTTCTTGTCCGTGTAGTGCAGAAAGTCTTCGATCCACTCCATCGTTTTTGGGTGAAGGAACAGATCCGTCCATTCCATGTATTCGTTCCCGCCGATGCACCAGAACTGGAGCGGGTTCGTCGGTTTCCTGCTGATATAGTCCAGGATATATTTCCAATCCTCGTCGGTCGTTTTCGGCGGGTCCAGCGTTTCGCGGTAAGAGTGGTCGATCTCGTAGCAGAACTCGCACTTGACGGGGCAGCTTTTCCCGAGGCTTAGAGGAATCTTGCCGCCGTCCATTTCGCGTCGGAGCACCTCTTTGTAGTCTCCACCAGCGAGCACCTTCGCCGGCTGGAGCATGGGAAGCGGTGAAGCCATCCGATATCCTTAATTGACAGTTAAATTTGCGCCTGACACACTGGCCCCATGGCTTCGTTCAAGCAACCGGTCAAGCCGGTCACTCTCGACACGGCCCTGCAACTGTTCGGACTCGCCGACTCGTTCACCCGCGAGCAACTGGATGAACGGCGCCGCGCGCTGCTGGCAACCTGGAACCCTCAGCGCTTTGCCAACCTCACGAACAATCCCAAAAAATACATGCAGAGCTACAAGAAAGGCGAAGCGATGACGAAGGAAATCGGCGCGGCTTACGACTTGCTCGTCGCGTGGCTGACCACGCGGGCCATGGACTGATTGCTCTCCGCTTCCGCATCCCCGTGCGCCACCGGCCAGGTAACGAGCCCGGACCGCGCATCGCCGTCCTTCTGCTTGGCGTAGATCTGCGGCAACGTGTTCGTGCCGAATTTCGAAATATAGAGAAACACGTGCTCGCGGGCGTTGACCCGCACGGCCCAGGGCTCGAAGTCGTTCCGGTAGAATTCCTCGCACAGCTGCATGGCGTCCAGACAGGAAATCCCGATCGGTTCGTTGAGCGTGTAGTAATAGTCCAGCGGCAGGTCGTACTCCTCCTGCTTGTGGATCGTGATGCCGAATTTATCAGGGTTCCGCACCATCGGCGTGTGCCGGTAAGCCACGAAATAGAACAGCTCGACGGAATGGATGGCGCGCTTGTTGTCGAGCAGGAACTGCCGGGTCTCCTCCGCCTCATCGCGCGTCTCGCCGGGAAAGCCATAGAAGGCCATGACGTGGTTCCAGATGCCCGCCTTGGCCGCTTCCTGCAGCTTGCGCTCGATCACCGACTTCTTCGCATGCTTGTCCATCAGCTCCAGCACGCGCTCATTGGCAGACTCCATGCCGTAATAGAGCGTGCAGCAGCCCGACTTGGCCGCCATCTGCATATCCTGCTCGTCCAGCGACTCCTCGAATCGAATGAGCGTCGTCCATTTGATGCCGACCTGCTGGTCCACCAGCAGGCGCGTCACCTTCTTGAAGAGCGCAGGCGGATAGGATTCGTCGGCAAACA
>JANOEZ010000559.1:0-6260 GCA_031413335.1 Nitrospirota bacterium | reverse complement strand
GCCAAGTTGATGGTGAAAACGGTGCGAGCCTTTTCGCCGCGCGCGCTCAAGTCGGTGGTGTTGGTGGACATTGATCCTGTAATGGTCGCCGCATGGCAGGATTGTCTAGCTGATAGCAAATAGCTAGCAGCGAGTAGCTCTGAATAAGAAATCAGGATTAATAACCAGGCTTTTTTCTGTGCTGTTAGCTATTCGCTACTCGCTAGGAGCTTCTTATGCCTTTAGAAGACGATTTCTGCGACATCATCAAAAAAGCGCGCCGGGGGCATGGCCTCTCGGTGGGCGATCTGGCCCAGGCGAGCGGCCTGCCGGCCGGCAACATCACGATCCTGGAACGGGGCGGACGTCTGCCGATCAAGAACGAGATTGAAGCCCTGGCGGCGGCGCTGCATTTGCGGACAGAACCGCTGGTCCACATCGTGCTGGATCGCTGGATGCCGGAGCCGCCGCGGGCTGCCGGGCCGGTCGAGACGGTGATGGGCGATATCAATGGGTACGCCGTGAAAGGCTATGTCGTGTACGATTCGGGAGAAGCCGTCTTCGTGGATACGGCGTATAATGAAGAGGCGATGCTGGAAGTGCTGGAGCGGAAACGTCTGACGCTCAAGGCCGTCTGTCTGACGCACGGCCATTCGGATCATGCCGGAGGGCTGGATGTCATTCTCCAAACTCATCGCGTGCCGGTCTATCTCGGTCGGGGCGACAAACCGCTGCTCGGATGGATTCCGCCGGCGGAATTGATGAAGCCGTCCGAAGAGGGACAGACCGTGACCGTCGGCCGTCTCACGATGCGGTTTGTCGTGACGCCGGGCCACACGCCGGGCGGCATTTGCTACAAGGTCGAAGGGGCCGGCCACGATGCCTGCTTCGTGGGAGATACGCTCTTTGCCGGGTCGATCGGCGGGTCCAATCCCACTTCGCTCTATCAGACGCACCTCGAGTCGGTTCGGACGCGTGTGCTGACGCTGCCGCCCGGCACGACGTTGCTGCCGGGACATGGCCCAGCCACGACGGTGCGCGAAGAGCGGGAGCATAATCCGTTTGCCGATCATGAGTGAGCCTCCTATGGACGACGATCGCCAGCAACATCTCTTTTCAGAACGGTCGGCGGAGTACGATCGCCGAATTGAAATAGCCGATCCGCGCCATCCCTCGGCCCATCCGCTGCTCTTGCTGGACGAGGAAATCCGCGCGCCGGATCTGTCCGATTACGTCGTGCCCCTTGGGCTCTTTCTCATTACAGTCTTCACGACCTTGTGGGCCGGGGCCTTCCAGACCAATACGAATCCGTTTCAAGGCGCCTGGTCGTTCCTGACGGACAATCCCGCCGTGCTGTGGGACGGCGTGCCGTTCGCAGCCACGTTGCTCGGCATCCTGGTGACGCACGAGATGGGGCATTATGTGCTCTCGCGCATGCATGGCGTGCCGACGACGTTGCCGCTGTTTATTCCGGGCCCGCCGCATTTCATCGGCACCTTCGGCGCGATCATTCGGATGCGAAGCCCGATCCTGAACCGGAAAGCCCTGTTCGACATCGGCGTGGCCGGTCCGATCGCTGGCTTCGTGGTGGCCGTCGCGGCGCTGATCATCGGCATGCAGCTGTCGCGCGTGGTGATGGTCGAGTCCACCTACGGCCTGCAGCTCGGCGAGCCACTCTTGCTGCAAGCCATTGCCTGGCTGGTCATCGGACCACTACCGGCAGGCTATGATGTGGTGCTGCATCCGGTGGCCTTTGCTGCCTGGTTCGGGCTCTTCGTCACGTCGCTCAATCTGATTCCCATCGGCCAACTGGACGGCGGGCACGTGGCCTATGCCCTGTGGGGCCGCCGCCAGCGGACAATGGCGCTGGCCATGGTGCCGATCCTGATCGTCCTGGGTTTCACCGGCTGGCCGGGTTGGATTCTCTGGGCCGGCATGGCGAGTCTGCTGGGGCTCGGCCATCCGCCGGTGCTTGATCCAGAAGCGGCGCTGGGGCGGACCCGCGTGTGGGTCGGCTGGTTCGCGCTCGCCATCTTTGTCCTTACCTTCTCCCCCGTTCCCTTCTTCTTCCCTAAATAGATCGCTCGCTGACTCATGCACTGTCCGAAATGTCAGTTTGAGCAGCCGGATGGAGGCACCGAATGCATCCGGTGCGGCGTGATCTTTGCGAAGTGGAAACTGATCGAAAAACCTGTCGAACCGGCGGATCAGCCGCCTGACTCCGCCGAGCCAGTGGAGGCCGCACCGGCGGTCTCATCCATCGAATCCACGGCGCTGGATGTCGCCAAGGACTGGCTGTTCGCGGTCGAGGAGTCGGTCAATCCGTTCTATTTTGCGGGCCGCGCGCTCGTGTGGCTGGGGTTGGTCGTGTGGGGCTGGCGGTTCATCCGCACGCCGGTCAAATCGGACTACTGGCAGGAGTCGTTTTTACACAACATCAATCTGCCGTTTCACGAAGCGGGGCATCTGATCTTTATTCCCTTCGGTGAATTCATGACCGTGCTGGGCGGATCGCTCTTCCAGGTGCTCATGCCGCTGATCTGCGCCGGGACGTTTCTGCTGAAAAACCGGGATCCTTTCGGGACCTCGGTGGGAGTCTGGTGGGCTGCGCAAAGTCTGATGGACGTCTCGCCGTACATCGACGACGCGCGGGATTTAGAACTGGTGCTCCTCGGTGGAGTGACCGGGAAGGACGTCGACGATTATCACGACTGGGAACGAATCCTGCGCTGGCTCAACCTGCTTCCGTACGATCATCACATCGCCGCCTGGGCCAAGGGCCTCGGCAATGTGGCGATGATCCTCGCGCTGTTCTGGGGCGCGTATGTGCTGGTGCTTCAGTATCGTCGGCTGGATACGCGCTAGTAGCCGCTGTCTCCCGCGGGCTTCCCGTCTTCCCCCGGCTTGCCATCACCCTCCGGCTTGGCGATCTCTTCCATCTGATCCGGTGAAGAATTTTCAGGCGGTGCGACGACAGGGGAGAGGTGCGTGATCGAGTTGGCGATGGCGCGAAGCCGCTTCACCTCTCCTTTCGACTTGGAGGTCAAACGACTCGGCGACAGAATTTGCGCGGCGAGCAGGATGCCTTCGCCATCGTTGACCTCAGGCTTTCTCAGCACCGGCGTGCCACAAATGCCCAGGACACTGATTTCAATTGAACCGGTCTCGTCCTCCAGCGTGAAGGAGTATGCCCCATAGCAGGTCGCGCCCTGACCCGGCGAGTAGGGCGGGAGCGGCGTGACTTTGCGCACCGTTCCCTGCAGAGGGATGGTGCGAAAATGATAGGCGTCGGGATCGGCGACCACCTCGCCGATGGGAACGGGCTCATCGGCGGAGGCGAGGCCGGCACAGGCCAGCGCGCCGACGGCCACGACGAGGCAGAGCATGCTTCGCATCGGGTCAGTTCCCCACGCGCTGGATGTTCAGGGCCAGGACGTCCAGTGTGGCGCCGGCTGTTCCTATCCCCGATCCCGGCGTGACCGTGATCTGCGCATCCACCGACACGGCGTCTCCGTCCGCCACGTCGGGAGGCTCGGCCGGGGAATGTTTGGAGACGCAGGGCGGGCGCGCACGGACGGTGATCTGGAGAAAGCTCGCATCATCCGACAGGACGAAGGTGTAGGGCGGATGCACCATCTGACATTGCGTGTCGATTCGCGGCAGTGTCGGCGGCGGGCTGGTCAGGACTTGGATCTGGTGCGCCGTGCCACGGAGCGTGACGACTTTCAGGTGATACGACGACGGATTCGCCTGGAGCTTTTCAATGGTCACGGATTCGGCGGCGAAGCCGGGCGATCCGATCGCGCACAACAGCAGCGTCTGGACGACAACAGTCTTTCCGATCCCCATGTTTCATTGTACACCCCCGCGCACCTTTCCTCACCAGGGGGCCGACGCGATATGGATAAGCGAGTAGCAGATAGCAGGCAGCTTCCAGCCCGGAGCTACCCGCTGTTAGCTATTTGCTGCTCGCTAGGAGGGGCTCGAAGATCGGATCGGCGTCCAGCACGATTTTCAGCGACTCGTAGCTCAGCAGATATTTCCACGAGGCCGGCGAGGCGCCTGGCAGGGCCAGATAGAGCGCCTTCGCCTCCGTCAGCCGCTCCAACAGCTTCTGATTGTCCCGCTGCGGCATGAACAGCAGGCTGTAGGCCATCGTGTAAGATGCGACGAATTTGTCGATCGGCGTATCGGTCAGTTGAAACGCCTCTTCGGCCTCCTTGTATGCCTGGAGAATGCCGGTATCGTTGAACGTCCGGTTCCACGCCACCTTCGCAATCCGCGACCAGGCCAGTTCGTTCAGCACGCGGGCCCGCACGGCGGCCCGCTGCGGAGGCAGGTCCTTCAGCAAGGCCTCATGGGTGGAGATGGCGATCAGCTGATCGATGTTCCAACGGTAGGCGTTCCCGAGATGCAGCCGGTTCTCGAAATCCTGCGGGCGCACTTTTTCCAACTGCTGCATCGCCAGGATCATGCGGTAGAGAAAATCGGCGCCGGTGGGCTGCGACAGCCCGCCCATGTCCATGCCGAGCGACAGGTCCCACCGCACCGTCTGGGCATAGGCGTTCCAGTAGAGCTCGTTGAAGACCATCGCCAGTGTCGGCTCGCTGACCGCGACGGCGTGCGTCACGGACGCGAGGTGCAACAGCGCGTGATACAGGTCCCGGCTCAGCAAGGTGAGGGCTTCGGTCTGCAACGGATCGATGATCAGCACGCGGTTGAGCATGCCCAGGCGGTCGCGGATGTCCGGAAACTGCGCGGCCCGTCCCACGGCTGCGATCAGCACGCCGGGTGCGTCGTCCGGCTGCCACCAGCGGGCGGAGTCCGGCTCGTACCCGCCGTTGTCGGCCGTGAACGGCACGGTCTGTGTCGTGTCCGTCGCGTCCCGCACCGGGAGATTCAGCACGGCCTGATCGGCCGGAAAGCCCAGCTTCTTCAAGCCGGATAGCACGATCCACTTCACCGTGACGGTCTTGAGCGCCCGGCGCAGCAGGTGCTTGGTGGTGTTCGTCCATTTATAGGAGCCCGGCGTGTAGGCCGTCGGCGAGGACAGGGGGTCTTTATAACCGACCGAGAACCGCACCAGCGTGGCCGGTGCGGTGACGACCGGGCCGTTCTCCGTCACACGGAACGACGCCGGCGGGATTGGCTTGCTGTCCAACAGATCGACGAGCAGGCCGCCTCCAGGCGGCGAGGCGCCGAGCAGGTCCATCACGAACAGCGACGGCGCATAACGCGCCAAGTTGTCTCCGAACACGACCAGGGAGCCCTTGCCCGGCCAGAGCGTATTGACGCCCTGATCTGTTTGCTGGACAACCGCCGCATGGGCCCTGGCGATCGGCTCCCAGCAGGTTCCGTAGAGCGGATCGTTGTCGGCAGGAAAGGACGTGGGAGCATTGCTCGCCGCAGTCGCAATCCGATAGGCGCAGGCAAAATCGAGCTTGCCAACCGCGGTCTTGTCTCCGGCTGCCATCGCAGCGACGTATCGCTGGACGGTCTCCACAGCGGCCGACGGCTTGGGCGGCGCCTGTTTCTTCGAGGCCGGAGCGGCATCGGCCTGGCCAAGCCAGAGCCCCAGCGTCACCAGCAACCCCCACAGCACTCCGACCGTGCGATTCATGCGATCACGCGCTCCACAGTGGATAAAAGAGACGGCACTGTAGCATGCCTGAGCAGCCAAGCGTCAACAGCAAGCAGCGAATAGCTAACAGCTAATAGCCGGCAGAACCAAGTTACCTGCTACGTGCTGTTTGTTGCCGGTGGCGGGCTATGGTGTGTAGGCGGAGCCACATTATTCAACGACGATGACGGCGCGCATCTCGTGCCCCGGCATATCGCAGATGAAGGGATAGCGGCCTGGCTGCTGGAGGGCAAACCGAAGTTCGGCCACGCCGTCGCCCGGAATGATGACTTTTCTAAATCCCTGCTCGCCGAATTCCGGCGCGCCGTTGCCTTCGACGCTCACGCTGATGCCGTCGAACAGATTGCCCGGCGCGAAGACGTGCAATTCGGCGTCTTGATTGTGAAACACCAGCTTGGTTTTTCGTCCCGCATGCACCCGGACCGTGGCGGGCATGAATTTGCGATCCCGGATGCGCACGAGCACTTCTTCCTCAAGGGCCAGATCGTTCGGCGACAGGGTGAGAGAGGAGCCGGGGGACGGGGGCGGTTCGGTAAACCAGCGATTTACGATCTCATCATAAACATGCATAACTTCTGTATTTGGAATTGAAACATCGGCAAGTAACGCGTAACCTTCGCGTTTTAGAGATTTTACATTT
>JANOEZ010000558.1:0-1215 GCA_031413335.1 Nitrospirota bacterium | reverse complement strand
CCCAGACCTTCGCCTCGGCCGATTACCGGCTGGCGCATGCCTTGGCGACTGACTATTATGCTCACGTTATAAAACGCGAGAAGGCAAAAGGTAGCCGCCAGGTTAAGGCTGAGGTTGAGGTTAAGGGTGACCGGAAAGAATCTGGCCCTCAGCCTCAACCTGAACCTCAACCTGCTTTGATCGTGCACGAATGGGGCCCCGGCAACGGGAATCTGGCGGCCTGTTTTCTGACCCATCTGAAGACCTTGGACAAGGACAGTCTGGTCTATCCGCGCGTCCGCTACGTGCTGGTGGATGCGCATCAGGCCATTTTGGACCGCGCGCAGAGCCACCCGGACCTGGCTGCTCACAGGGAACGAGTGGAGACGCTCTGCGCGGAGGCATCGTCGCTGGCGTTGGTCAAAGACGGCACGGTGGACCGCATCCTCTGCAACGAATTGTGGAATGACCTGCCGGCCAAGCTGATGCTGCGCAAGGGGAGCGAGATCGAGGAAGAGTACCTCCGCCCCAACCTGAACGAAAAGCGGCATGCCGCCATCGAGGACTGGTCCGGTTTCGTGCGCGCATTCACCGAGACCGACGTGGCGGCCCTGGCGGCCTTCCCCGCCTTTTTGGAGGACATCATCTGGGAGAAGGAGTACCACAAGACCGAATGGAAGGACGTGCCCTACCGGAAGACCATCACGGACTTTCTCAAACGGATCGACGACCATGTCCTCGTGCCGGTGAACCTGGGCGCCTGCGCGACCCTGAAGGAGGCCAGGCGGCTGTTGGCGCCGGACGCGGCCGGCTTCAGCAGTTTCGACGCGGGAGCGGATGAGATGGTGGTGCTGAACGATCCCGAGAAGCCCTGCTACGGCCTGTTCGGGGGCCAGTACAGTTTCATGGTGAACTTCGCCCTGATGGAGTCGGTGGCCGCCTATCTGGGCATCCGTTCGGTCACGGTCGAGACCCAGCGGGAATTCATCGGGCGCAGCCTGGGTACCAACGTAATCAGCCTGATGGACCTCCTGGCGGCCTATCCCTCTCCGAGATCGCTGCAGCCGTGGGAGCAGGACCGCTTGATTATCAAGACGCTTCAGGTCCTCAAAGGGAAGTACCGCAGCCCCTATCAGCGCCGGATCGAATTTGCACTCCGCAACGAAACGCCTCCCCAGGAGCGCGAGATGCTCCAAAAGGTTCTGCAGGCCCTTGGGGAGGACGGCATTCCGGACA
>JANOEZ010000557.1:0-2605 GCA_031413335.1 Nitrospirota bacterium | reverse complement strand
CAGTTCAAAAATATGAAAAGGCCCTGTAAACACAATACGTTGCAAAGGCCGATACGAGGAAGGCTCGCGCGAACGATGAAGCTCCTCGCAGCAAAGCTGCGAGGTATCCTGCGAAGTTCTCCGAAGCCGCTACCCTCCTTTGCCAAGGCTACGGAGGGTTCTCCTCGCCTTCATCCCCGCAGCAAACTACGGGGTATTCGGCGAAGGAGAATAAAAAGCCCCGAGCCAGTTTCCGCACTCAGTGCGGGTGACTCGGGGCTTTTTAACTCACTCGCCAGATCGGGAAACGTTCCCGCCTAACGCCCCCTACCGGGGGACTTCCTCAGGGCAGTTTCAGCGTGAACCAGGTGGAGATACCCTTCATCCCGTTCCGCTCGACGTTGCTGCCATCCCATACGGCGAATGCCACAGGGACCGACGCACCCGCCTTGAACTGCACATCGTTCTGATCGTCGGTCGACAGCCCGCGCTTGACCACGACCCGCCACGTCGGACCGTTGCAGCAGCCGCCCTTGATCGCCCCATAGGGCTCCCACACTCCATTGCCGATGACGTCCTGATGCCCCTGCGTGGTCAGCGTGCTGAACCCGTTGGCGTTCAGGTCCTCGACCGAGCTTTTCCGAAGCGTCGGATCCGACATGATATTGCCGGACCAGATGCCGGGATTGAACGGGCCAAGGCTGCGGCCGATCCGGTCAGGATAGGTCACCCCGCCCGCCGGCTCTTCAAAGTAATAGTCCCAGGCGATGGACGGATACTGATCGTCCACATCCCAGATACCCGCGCTGTCCTTGCCGATATCCTTCTGCCACTCGGCATTCCAACGCCAGATGTTCACGGTCCCTCCGGACTGCCCCATGCACTGGAACGGCGGCGCGCCCGACGTATTGACCGGGAACTGAAGGGCGGCCTGATCGCGGAAATCCTGCGGCCCGATGGTCGTGTTGTTCAGCGTCTGATCGGACCAGTCCAGTCTGAAGCCAATCTCTTTCCCGTTGGACACCGCCTTCACGAACACCGCCTTCACGGAGATGTTCGGATGCATTGGTGTCGTGATCGTTTGACCGCTCAGCGGCACGACCACTCCCGGCACGCTCTCCCAGACGGGATTCGCGCCATCCATCGGGATCGGCCCCTTGATCGCCTTCACCGGAATGGTCACCGGCTGGCTGACCGCCAGGGGCACCTGCCCGATCGTCAGCATGATGCCAACAACCAAGGCAGAGAGAAGAATGCCAAACACCACTGATTTGTTACGTGTCTGCATCACTCTCATATAAAAGTACCCTCCTCTAATTAAAGATTGCGACTGCCCTGACACCTCAATGAACGAACCGAACACCTGCGATCCTCAGGCCGTGCCCACTGGCCCTGAGTCCGCTTTCTCCTTGCCCTTCTCATCAATGAACGATGACGCCCCGACTTCGTTGAGCAGGACGCTCAATTCGTTCCCCTGATCCTGCGCCCCGCACTCATAGATCTGCCCTTCCGGTGCGCTGAAGGTCGCCGGCCTGTAATCCGTCTCCGAATAGGGCTGCGGCGTGACGCTCAGGTACGCGGAATCGAAATCAATGCAATCGGCCGTGAACTCCGCCAAATACCGGAAGAAGCCTGTGTCGGCCTTCTTCACGAGCATCCGTGCGAAGAGCGGCACCCAGCGCCCAATGTGGTTTTTCACGAATTTCTTCTGGGCATCCACCACGATTTGCGTCTTGTCGGCGCCGTCGTGGCAGCGCGCATACGATTCCTTATAGGCCAGGAAATGCATGAACTCCAATTCGACGCTCAAATGATCCAGCCGCTCGTGCACGTCGCGCGAGAGCTCCAAACCGAAGGCTTTGTAGAATCCGGCAATGTCGCCCATCACATGGGCCTGGCCGAAGACGTGGTCGTTACCGAAGAGGGTTTCGTAGGGAGGGCAATCGAGCGTGATCACGTTGCTGAACACCCGCCGATGTTCCGATTGCAGATCGCTCAGCGTCCAGTGGGTACATTCCGCCGCCACCCACTGCTCGATCGTATCCAGATGCTTGAGCAGCGCGACCAGTTTCTGCCTGGCCGTGGCACCGCCCTGTCCGTCCAGCGCCGCGCTCAATCCCTGGAGCGCGGACCGCCCGTCCTCGACAAATTCACCGCTTTGGAGATAGTCCAGAAACTCGTCATCTTCCGGGTACAACAGCCCCCAGGAAATGAGGAGATACATCTTGCTCCGGCCCAGGGCCTGCTCGACGGCCGGAGAATCCTTGCGTGCCCCAAGGGACGGGGCCATGACGGTAGGATCGCCCATTCTGCGCTCGCTCTCCTTCGTACTCATACGACACCCACAGGCAGCGTGCGAAAGCCCGCGTATGATATGGAAAGCCCAAAGTGAAGTCAAGCCGATTCTTGACCTCACGAACCCGCTAATAACCCCCTGATTGTACAGACTCTCGAGACACGTCACGACCGCGCAAAACCGCGTGTCTCCGCTCCGCGAGTCCCGTTCAAGGACTGGCCGGTAGCAGCCTGGCAGGAGTCACGCGAATGGCGATTGTATCGTTGACGGTCTTGCAGATCTGCTCGCAGATGCCGCAGCCCACACAGCGGCTGCTCGCGACCTCCAAAC
>JANOEZ010000556.1:0-1552 GCA_031413335.1 Nitrospirota bacterium | reverse complement strand
CGGGAAGAGTTCGACGAGATTCTGCTCCAGGTCGAACCGCGCGTCGAGCTGGTCGGCATCGAGTTCGAGGTCGAAAAGCCGTGGCGGCTGGACACCATCGGTCGCCTGCTGGAGGCACCGGTGCTCGGCCAGTTTGCGGATGGTGTGACGCGACGGATCGGCGGCGGATCGTCGGGAAGCCGGTACGAGTCGTCCGATACACGCGTCATGGCGATCCATCCGGACGGCATTGTGCAGGTTGTGGGGAACGGGAAGGCCCTATTGGCGGTGGCCAATCGTGGCAAGTCCGGCGTGCTGGAAGTGGTGGTCAAAGGCGAGGCGGAGCCGAACAGGGCGCCGGTGGCCAGGACCGGCCCTGATGTCACTGTCAAGGGAGGCGCGAGGGTGGCGCTCAGCGGCCTTCAGAGCGCCGATCCCGATGGGGATCCATTGAAATACGAATGGACTCAAATACGCGGACAGAGGGTCTCGTTGCTGGATCCTAATTCTGCCACGGCGACATTCGTGACTCCCAAAGTCTCGGCGCGGCGCCTGCTTCAGTTCCGGCTCAGCGTGACGGACATGAAAGGACCTGATTTAGTGAAAGGCGCGGACAGCTTTCCGGTGTTCGTGAATGTCTGGATCGAACCGTAATGCTTTGCATTCCTTGAGTTTTTTGTGGTGCGATGCAGGCTGGTTGCAAGCGATCAGCTTTTCATGCTAGATGGGGGCCGCAACGGGTAGCAGTGATGTGCTGTGGATGAGGGGGAGGAGATGGCGAAGAAAAAGAAGAAGAAAACGGCCAAGCGTGCGGTTCGGAAACCAAAGAAAAAATCGAAGGTGGCGAAGAAGCGCGTTGCAAAGAAGAACACAAGCGTGCGGAAAGCCACGCGGGTCGGCAAGCAGACGCTCTCCACGGTGGCGAAGGTGCTCATGCCGACTGCCGTGGCCGCCAGCGTGCTGCCGCGGGTTGAGCCGCCGGCACGGGCTGCGAAGCCGCAGTCGGCTCGGCAGGATTCCCTGCGAGAGGCCATCCCGGACGATTTGGAGCTGGACGATGATCTCGCGGACGAGGTGCCCAAAGCGATGCGGGATGAGATGGACGACGAGGAGTCGCTGGATGAAGAGGGGCGGCGGGGCGACTACCTCGATAAGCCGGACGAACTCTCCGGAGAAGACGAGGAGTGAACCTGACGGCGTCCGCATCTGTCGCCGTGTAACGGGGCTCAGGTCTGTCGACCTGCTGTCCATTTAAGTCGGATCATCTCTCAGCCGGCCCTGTCTCCGGCAGTCACCACCATGACCAGCCATTTTCTGTTTGTCGCCGGTGCGCTCCGCGAGCGGAGTTCGCGGGACAGCGCCGAGCTGCAATTGTCGCGTCAAATTTGGGGACTCCGGAGCGCCCTGATCGGCGAAAACATGCAGCGCTACCTGTCCGGCGAATCGTGCGGACTGGTCTATGTGCTGAAGGAAGGCCTGTGCGCGCATTTTTCCATTGCGTCCGGCGTGCGGCCGCTCGATCAATTGGATGCGTTCGTGCGCGATGAGCTGCGGACGGAGGCCCGATACGGGT
>JANOEZ010000555.1:0-2476 GCA_031413335.1 Nitrospirota bacterium | reverse complement strand
GAGGCAGCCGGCTGCCTGCTTGTGCCGGATGCGATGCGGAAGGTGATCGCGGATGTGCGGGAGCGGCTGGCGCGCTACGGCAAACTGCCGGTGCAGGTGGAGTCCCTGGAAGTTCGGCGGTCGGTGGCCTTTGGCTCGACGCTCTTGTCATGGCGGACCAGCCCGGCGCTGCGCTCGCAGGCGGAGAAGCTGTTTGCGCTGTTTCAGGATGTCCCGAACGTCATCGGGCAGGTGGTCACTGCAAGCGGTGAAGGCAGTGGTGGGCGGAGCCAGCGGTGGGTGCAGGGGCAGGATTGGATCGCTGATCGACTGGACGATCTGCTCTTTCGCATCACGGACGGCACGTTCGTACAGGCCAACTGGCCCCTGGCCGAGACCCTCGCGCGTACGCTCGTCGAATGGGCTACGCCGTTACCGGGGCTTCGGGTGCTGGAATTATACGCCGGCATCGGCGTGCTGGGCCTTCCGTTGGCCCGGCGCGGTGCACTGGTGACAGAAGTGGAGGCCAATCGCTGGGCGCTGGCCGATGCGCGGCATGTCGCCAAAACCAACCACATCGGTCGTTGCCGATTCCGGCATCTCAAAGCAGAGGAGTGCCTGGATGCGACAACGGCCGAAGAGTATGATGCCGTGCTCATGGGCCCGCCGCGCACCGGCTTGAGTCCCGAGTCTCTGCGCGGACTGCTGGCCATCAATGTCCCGCGGCTGTTCTATCTCTCGTACGATCCCGCCACGCTGGCGCGCGATCTCGGCAAGCTCTGCGCCGGTGGATATCGAATCGTCCGCCTGCAAGCGTTTGATATGTTTCCGCAGACAGCTCATATCGAAACGCTGGTGGAACTCACTCGTTGACCCTTCTATCCGCCCTCCGGTATCATCATTCTATGGCTCAGTCCTCAGCACTCAGTCCTCAGCACTTCCGGACATGACCACCTACAAGCAGTCAGGAGTGGACATTGATGCCGGCAACGAATTTATCCGCCGGATCAAACCGCTCGTGCGCGGCACTTTCCGTCCGGAAGTCCTGACCGATCTCGGCGGCTTCGGAGGTCTCTTCAAGCTCCAGGCCGACCGCTACAAGGAACCGGTGCTCGTCTCCGGCACCGACGGTGTCGGCACCAAGCTCAAGATCGCCTTCTTAATGGATAAGCACGACACGGTCGGCATCGATCTGGTCGCCATGTGCGTGAACGACATCGCCGTGAGCGGGGCCGAACCGCTGTTCTTTCTGGATTATTTTGCGACGGGAAAGCTGGCTGTGTCCAAGGGCGAAGCGGTCGTGCGCGGTATTGCCGAAGGCTGCAAGCAGGCCGGCTGCGCGTTGATCGGCGGCGAGACGGCGGAGATGCCGTCGTTCTATCCGGAAGGGGAGTATGACCTGGCCGGTTTTGCCGTCGGCGTGGTGGACAAGCCGAAGATCATTGACGGCGCCACGGTCAAGCCGGGTGACGTGCTGGTGGGGCTGGCCTCAACCGGCCTCCATAGTAATGGTTTTTCGCTGGCGCGCCGCGCGCTGTTCGAGGACGGCGGACTGGATGTTCGCAGTAAGCTCGTGGACCTCGACCGGCCGCTGGGCGAGGTGCTGCTGACGCCAACGCGGATTTACGCGAAGCAGGTGCTGGCGATGGCTGCCGAATTTCAAGTCAAAGGCATCGCGCACATCACCGGTGGGGGCCTGACGGAAAACCTGCCGCGTGTGTTCCCGAAAGACTGCAAGGCGCAGCTCCGCCGGGGTTCGTGGCCTGCGCCGCCGATCTTTTCGCTGATCAAGAAAATCGGCCGCGTGGACGAGGCCGAAATGTACCGGGTCTTCAACATGGGCATCGGGCTCGTACTCATCGTGTCGGCGAAAGATGCCGATGCCGTGATCGCGAAAGCCGCGACGTTCGGAGACACAGGCTACAAGATCGGCGAGATGGTCTCCGGCGAACCGGGCGTGGAGTATGTCGGGTAGGGTGGCGAAGACACTTCGCGTCGGCGTGCTCGCCTCCGGGCGCGGGTCCAACCTCCAAGCCATCGTCGATGCGATCGAAGCGGGGCGATTAGACGCCCAGATCGTCCTCGTCCTCAGCAACAAACAAGATGCTGTGGCGCTTGAACGGGCGCGGAAGCACGGCCTCACCGATGTGTTTCTCGATCCCAAGCCCTTTGCCGGACAGCCGGATAGCCGCGAAGCCTACGACCGCGCGGTACTGGATGTCCTGCGCAAGCACGATGTCGAGCTGGTGTTGCTGGCCGGCTACATGAAGATCGTCACGCCCGTGCTGGTGAAGGCCTACGAGAACCGCATGATGAACATCCATCCCTCGCTGCTGCCGTCGTTCCCTGGTTTGGATGTGCAGAAGAAGGCGCTCGATCACGGCGTGAAATTCTCCGGCTGCACCGTACATTTTGTGACCGAAGGCGTGGACGAGGGGCCGATCATCATCCAGGCCGCCGTGCCGATTCTGGAAGGGGATACGCCGGAGACGCTGGC
>JANOEZ010000554.1:0-1898 GCA_031413335.1 Nitrospirota bacterium | reverse complement strand
CCCACGGCGACCCCCAGCTTCAAGGTCAGGAGAGCGCCGGAGAATACGAGGCCGGTCACTCAAAGGGAGGCGTCACGATGCGATCCACAAAGAACTTTTCCCAAAATGACTATTTCCTCACACCGCGTCCTATAGACGTGTTGGACTGTTGGCGATGGTACGATAAGGCTGCCGCAGGCGATGCACTTCCAGAAACATACAAGACCTTTGAGCAGCGCATCGCATCTTCTAAAGGTCTCAAGAACTTGTGCGCAAACCCCGACTACGAGTTGAAATGGCGTCATGGATTACGAAGCCAGCTCGGGGCGATGTGGGTGCAATTTGATCCTCAGCATCCTCCGGCAACTATCAAGAAGCCCTCGAAGGGGCGCCCTGCCCACTACGAAGGGGATTTTACCTTCAACCTCTGCGTTCTCAATACAATCATCCTCAAGTTGCTGGGTGAAAGCGACGCTCAACGGCAGCGGTCTCAACACTGGGCTGTCACGGCCAAGTTATTGAGAACCTTCTTCCCTGACCAGTGTCGAGAATCTGACGGCTGGACATCCGTGAGAGTCAAAGCACGAGTCAATTTGTATCTACGAAAACATCTTGATGCCGTTGAAAATATCCGCAAGCGTCACGATCTCGGAGAATACTGGCATGCCTTTGGAAGTCGAAAGATCGCTGCTGTCGTGGAAGCGCGAGCAGAGAGCATGGAGCGCATCATTGACTATATCAACGCCGAAATGAAAGCCCGAAGAACCACGCCGAAGCCCAAGGGACCTGGCCCAACTGCTATCGTTTTGAGATTCTGAGCGGACGCCCCTATCTCAGTGTAAGCCAAGACTCCTTTCGATTTTATTTCCCCCCGCCCGATTATATTTCCCCCCTGACGGTGGCGCAGAAGTGAAATAGGGTACTTCCGTGAACACACATCATGGAGGCACTCCAATGAACGACCAACTCCACACAACCGCACCAGCCGCACGCGCCGCGGATATTTCCGAGTCCACACTTCGCATGTGGGCAAGGCTTGGCATTGTCCCGTCCGAACGCACGTCAACGGGCGTGCGACTATTCAGGCTTGAAGATGTGCTCCGAGTGGCGCAAGAGCGAGCCGCTCATCCGCTGCGACGGAGTGAGATCCCGGCAGGAGTAGCAACGTAATAAAAAAACCGCTGCCCGGGAGGCGAATCCCAGACAGCGGTAAACACTCGGAGCGAACGGCAATGAACTCTAGCAAACCACAAACCGGCACGCAAGCCCCGACGATCACCATTCATGTGGATCGGTTTCAACCGTTTCAGAGTCGTGTCGGCCTCGATACCGTGGTCCGGTTACGCTTTGAGTACGACGCGGCGCTTGTCTCTCGACTGAAAGCATTACTTGCAGTTCATGCGGTCGGCACTGAGCACAAAATCATCGGTGGATGGTTACCAAAACATTCGTGCTGGTTTGTTGAGCCCTCGGTCTGGGATGTCATCCGTATGGAACTCCTCTATCTCGGCCACCGCGTGATGGAGCGGAAAGCATGACGGCACTTGCCCCTGAACATCTCATCGACCTGAAACGTTCAGGATTGAGCGACGACACGATCGACCAGCTCGGCTTCGTGGCGGTTCGCCCACACGATTTGAAACATCTTCGCGGGGTCGAAAGCGCCTATGCGCTCCCCTACCACGGACTCACCGGGGAGGTGAACTGTGCCACGCGCTGGAAAGTGTTTCCACCGATCACGACCCCAGACGGTCATACCCAAAAATATTATCAGGCTCCCGGCTCCGCGCCTGCGCTCTATTTACCCCCGCTCATCCCTTGGGCGACCGTGGCAAAGAATCCAAGCTCCCCCCTCATTGTGACCGAGGGCGAAAAAAAAGCCGCTGCGATGTGTCAACTCGGTCAGTCCTGTGCAGGGG
>JANOEZ010000553.1:0-3225 GCA_031413335.1 Nitrospirota bacterium | reverse complement strand
CATGGTCGCGCAGGGCAAGATCTATGAGAATCTGATGGTGGACCTGCGGGCGACGAACGCGAAGCTGCGCGATCGCGCGGCGAGGATCGTGCAGGCCGCGACTGCGAGCAAGGGGATCAACCAGGGCACCCTTCCTCTTGTCTTGGGCGGATTTAAGGGTCAGACCCCTTTGATTGATACCGATTACGGCGCGACAGCGGCCTCCGCAAGGCCGGACAATACCTTGCGAAGATTCTCGACGACCGGGCACTGCGGGACAGCGTGGCGTTGAGCCATGAACGCAGGGTCGTTGTAGCCAAGCCATACTTGAGCCGACGCGTCCTCCCACACAAGGGCCTTCATCGGAAGGTCAATGCCCACGGTCTGGGCGCACTCCATGAACGGCGTACCGCCTTTCGGGTTGCCGAAGATGAGCACTTCCGTGGAACGAAGTGTTTTGCCCACCTTGGCTGCTCCAGCCGCATGGTCGATGCGGGCGAACACGGTGAGGCCTCGCTGTTTTGCCAGTTCTTCGAACCGGTTCATCGTGTCAGTTGCGCTGCGCGGACTCTTGACAGCAATGAGGCCGTCCGCGGCGGTTGCAAGCGAGGCAAGCGAAACGAGGGAAACAGCGAGCAGTGCACACAACAGTTTCATGAGTGGCTCCTTAGGCTTAGACCGGCCGGACTATCTCGACTTCTGCCGACTTCTCGATTCTTCCGAGCGTACTCTGCTGCCCGTCTTTCGTCTTTCTCACGATCTCGCTGATCCGCACAATCGCCCCCCTGTGCCACCCATCCACCGCCGCATTCGACTCGGATTGCAGCCTGTCCTGCCTGCCTATTTCAGGCCGCCCCGTCTCATTGCACAGCCAGGCCCGCTTTTCCCCCTTCATCTCCCGCAGCTCGCTGACGACCCGAAACAGATCCGGTTTTCTCGGCACGATCGTCCGACCGTCTTTGCGCAGGATCACATAGGAAAACTTCAGCGCATCCTTGATGAACCCCACAACCTGGTCGATCTCCGCTACGATCGCCGGCGGCGTCCAGGACCGTTCTTCGTGGCACCAATCACCTTCCTTGATCAGCGCAGGGCACGGCGCATCGTGCAGGCAGGGGCTATAGACCGTGCAGACTTGCTTCGCCAGCAACGCATCCCGGACCTGGTGCAGGCTCCGGGACGTGTCGCGCAGCGCCGGCTCCATGATCATCAACGATCCTTGCGGCGCCAGCAGGCTGAGCAGGCCCTCTGCCAGCGCGGTCCGGCGCTCGATCACATCCTTCATTCCATCCCCGACTTCGCTCAAGACATTCGCGGCAATGATGACATCGAACCCGCCTGACCGCTGCGTACGCAACACGTCCAGCCACCGCCCCTTCGCCAAATCTACACGGAGCGGAGCCAGGGTCGCGTCGGCAATGCCTGCTGCGCGCGTGTAGACCGTCCAAAATTTCTCCGCCTCGCGTAGTGCATGCGCGGACTGATCCAGCACGACAGCGTCCACCGCTCTTGGCCTGGCTCCCGGCTGCTGCTGCAGCCAATCCAGCATTGCCAGCGCCGCCGTGCCCGGTCCGCTCCCGACGTCCAGCACCGTCACCGGCCGTTCGCCCGGCTCCAGAGCCGGCAATTCGTCCAGGAGCGCCTGCACCTTGGCCAGATTGACGGGGAGAAAATAGGCCAGATAGCCGGCGCGAAGCGAGGCCTCGTCCAGATAGCTGCGCTGTCGTTCGGCTCGATCTTTTGTAAACAGGCGCGAGAGTTCCGCCACGCTCTGGCAGAGCATCTGATAGCGGACCGGATCGCGCTCGGGCAGACCTTCCAGGCCAAGCCAATCCGTGAGCGTGCGCTGCAGCATGGGAGACAGCATCCGGTTCATGCCCGTTTGACCCTCAGAAAGACCCTCGTGTATGCTGGCCGCATAAAGGAGTCACACACCATGACCGACACCATCATGCAAACCTACAAAGCCGTCGAGCAGGCGATGGAAGAGTATAACAAAGCCCTGCTGGGACATTTGGAGACCCTGCGCTCGTCCGAGAAGTCTGACCCGGAGAAGCTGACGCGCCTGTCGCAGGGTGCCAAGGCGATGCGGGACAGTAGCGCAATTTACCTGACCTATGCCAAGTTCATCGCCTACGGGATGCCGGATAGCGAAGAGATGGCCGGAGAGGATTTACAGGGATAAGTCGCCCGCCTCGGCCGTAAAAACAAAGAGCCCGTCCGGTCTTCCGGACGGGCTCTTGTCGTTTGGATGACTCGATCCGTTAGATGCTGCGCATGAAGTGCGCCATCGCCGCCGGATCGTCGACGCCCATGATGGCCGACAAGGGCACGTTGGTCGACTTCTTGCCGGTCAGGCCGGACTCCACTTCGTCCAGGATCAACTCCACCGGCATGGACTGCCCGCCATAGACGTGCGGCCCGGCGATGATCTTGGCCTTGGAATGGCCGTAGATCGCCGTCGCCACTTCCTTCGCCAGCCAGCCGACGTAGTTGAATTCCGGAATCACGATGATTTTCGTATCCTTGCACAACTCCCGCAGTTGCTGCGTGGGGAACGGGCGCAACGACCGGATCTTGATCAATCCGACCTTGATGCCCTTCTCCTTGCAGAGCCGCGCCGCTTCCCGGGACTGAGCCGCCGCGCTGCCCGACGCGATGATGACGGCATCCGCGTTTTCCATATTTTCGGCCGTGCACATTCCGCCCATGTACCGGTCGATGTATTTCCGGGACCGCTCGACGGCCGCCCACACTTCCTGCTGCCAGACCGCGTGGATGTTGTAGGCCATAAAGTTCGACTTCTGAACCGGGGCATCACGTGATAAACGAGCGGGAGGATTCTCCGCATCGAGGACCGGCACCGCGCCACGCCAGGCTTCTCGTCCAGGCAGCTTCATGCTGCGGTCCTGCATCCTGACGTACCCACGGGCGTGGGTCACAAAGAACCCGTCGCAACAGACACCGACTGGAAGTGTCAAATCATTTTTCACACAGAACGCAAACACCGCCATGATGAAGTCGTACATATCCTGCTGGTTTTCAGCATGGAAAACGATCATGCCGCAGTTCAACAGATAGGCCACTTCGATGTTGTCCGGTTGAATGGCCAAGGGAGCATTGACGACGCGGCAGGTAAACATGGCGACAATGGGCAGCCGATGCCCAGGCCAGGACGCGATGCCTTCAAGACCCCTCAGCGTACCGGGGCCTGCGGTCGCCGTAAAGCATCGGACACCGGCTCGC
>JANOEZ010000552.1:0-1298 GCA_031413335.1 Nitrospirota bacterium | reverse complement strand
TTCCAGGAATCACTTGTCGCGCGTTCCAGTCCAAGAAGTTCAGATACTCGTCCTCGGTCATCCCCAAGAATCCATGCCGCCATGCTTTTCGCGCGGCCCCGCGGTTGACTGCGGGGCCGCTGGGAGGCGCATCCACTTGCGCCAGAGCACTCCCCGCCGGCTCGCACGTTTCCATGGACGAACTCGCCGTCATCCGGCAGAGTGCCTGCGAAGTGGTCACCGATTCGACCTGAGCGGGTCCGAGCAGCGGCGCGCAGTCTTGTTCGTTGATCGGGCACAGCCAATCGTCGGCCCCGTGGGTCTTTTCTGGTTCGGGTTCGGAGTCCGGCTCAGATTCTGGAGAGGGGAGTCCCTGCTCCAGGGCGAGACCTTCGCGGGCCACATGGGCGATCCGCTCGGCGTCGGAGGTCACGCACCGCAGTTCGAACTCGGAGGGTTCGGCGGGACTGCCATCCTCGTCGAAGCGGTGTTCGTAGTCGTTGCCGGTGAGCGGATCGAGACCACAAATCCACGCACGTCGGTCGCAACGAACCAAGAGATGGTACAGGCAGACCTCCTCCGCGCGGATGACATCACTTCTTCGTCGCTTCGGCACGAGTCGCTCCTTTTCTAACCAGGCACTTACGAGTCCACCCGAACGAGTGGCGCTCGCTCCCATCTTAGCGGACTCTCCTGACGCGACAAGTGCCCCCTCTCTCCGACTAGTCTGCCTGAGTGAGGCTTCGACCGTAACTTGCTTCCGTGCTTCCACGCCTTCCTCCACCGGTGTGCCGATGAAACGCTGGAGCCAACGATCGCAGCCACTTCCGTCAACGACGTACCCCTCTCGAACAGCCTGGCCGCGATTTTTCGACGGGCTTCGAGCGTCTCGGGGCTTCCTGTTGGTCTCATGTCCCAATTGTACTGAACCCACATCATTTTCCATTAACTAAGTCAGCCTCAATAATCAGGATAGTCGCAGAGAGGGGGTACTTGTTTCGCCGACGGAGTCTGCTAGGATGGAGCAACAACCACTCGTTCGGGTGGACCTCTCATCACTTCGTTAACAGGAGCGGCTTATGCCACGGCGTCGCAGAAGTGAGGTCATTCGCGAGGAGGAGGTCGGCGTGTATCATGTCTGGGTTCGTTGCGTCCGACGTGCTTGGCTGTGTGGACTCGATCCGCTCACCGGCAGCGACTACGAACACCGCAAAGGCTGGATCGAATCGCGGCTGGCGGAGTTGGCTCGGATCTTCGCCATTGACGCCTGCGTCTACGCCGTGCTGTCCAATCATTATCATCTGCTGTTGCGAAATCGG
>JANOEZ010000551.1:0-4332 GCA_031413335.1 Nitrospirota bacterium | reverse complement strand
CAACGTCATCCCGCACATCGATAGCTTCCTTGATGATGGTTCAACCAAGGAAGAATGGAAGATGGTAGTCGAAACCAAGAAGATCCTCGACCCGAAGATCAAGCTTAACGCCACCTGCGTGCGGGTGCCGGTGTTTGTCGGCCATTCGGAATCGATCAACATCGAGTTCGAGGAGTTCCTTGACGAGCACGAGGCGCGCGACATTTTGCGCGAGGCCCCGGGCGTGCTGGTGATCGACAAGCGCGAACCCGGCGGATACATCACGCCCATCGAATGCGTCGGTGAATACGCGACCTACGTCAGCCGCATCCGGCAGGACAGCACGATCGACAACGGCATTTCGATGTGGGTCGTCTCTGACAACCTGCGCAAGGGTGCGGCGCTCAACGCCGTGCACCGCCAAATCGGTCGCCTCGTTCCTGCCGTGAGTGCCTAGCGCATCCGTGGTTTTCCGGTCGTGCTTCCAAAGAAATAAATAGAGAAATTTGGGAATATGCCGCCAAGCGTATTCTGGCCGGCGATGGGCACTAGTACGCCCGCAGCCCCTACGATCGTTTCTGTGAATTTGAATTGAAGGGTGGGCTGAACTCCCAAAGAAGTGAAACCGTTTTTTTCTCCAGCGTTGACCGTATGCCCATCGGCCCGAAACGTCAGCCCATGCAGTCCCACAAATTCCAGGTTATACCCAAACCCATTCTTGTCATCGAGGATATGTTCGATGATCAGCCTCGTGTTCACGAGATCGCCGGGGTACTTGTTTTCTCCTTTTTCATGGCCGGGAAGTGAATAGGAGTAGAACATGCCGCCGCTGATCCGGAACGGGCGAAGATTTTTTCTGAATTCGATGCCTTCGGTCCAGGTGATGGAGCCGAAGCGCGTGGCCGGCAGCCGGCCGAGTGGAGCAAACCCGCTGGACGGCTTCTCCGTGCCAAACCATTTTTCCGCTGGCAACACGATCTGATTGAATGTCGTGACGGACGGTCTCCATCCGTTCGGATCCTGGACAATCGGGCGGTACTTGATAAAGATCGACATATCGGCGGGTCCGGTGCTCGTCGTCCAGGGTCCGCCTTCCCCTCGATTGAACTTGCCGGTGTCGCGCTCCCAAAACGCCAGCCACTTCAGGCTCAGTTCCGTTTCGATGTGGTCTGTCCAGCCGTACGCGAAATTCACTTGAGGCGCAATCTGGTAGAGGTGCGCATTGGCTGGCTGCCGATTCGCTGTTAGCTGATTGCCATATCTGCTCTCGCTGACTTGGGCAAAAATAAAAGGATGGGCATGGAACTGGCCTTTCGGTGAAATGTCGACGCCCGACATCAGGATCGGCCCATTCGACATGGGATTCCAGATCCGGCGGTAGTTCTGAATTTCCTCCTCCGATGGCACCCATTCCCAGGCAGAAGCGGTGATCGGCACGCCCAATGCGAATAGCGGCAGGGCAAACAGGATGCCAAGCAGAACACGGTACGCTATGCGGCATGCGATGCCTGCCGGCGATGTAAAAGTGCGGATAGTCACGAGGCGCAGTTATAGCACACAAAAGATGGGCGCATGTTACAGGCGCATTAAGCCAGCGATGTGGCCATCCACAATGACACAATACTTGACAGTATGTAATCTATCCTGATATCAAAGTCAACGACCATGGGAAGCCAACATCAGGCCGAGTCGCTCAGCCATTTCGAGAACCGTCTCAAGACGGTGCGGGGGCAGCAGGGTCTGTCGCAGGGGGAACTGGCTCGGCGGTCCGGCGTCACGCGGCAGGCGATCTACGCGATCGAGGATAACCAGTATCTGCCGACGACGATGGTGGCCCTGCGTCTGGCGTCGGCGCTCGGGTGCCGCGTGGAGGATCTGTTCAGCCTTAGGTCCATCGGGAACGTGCTGGAAGGGGATTTGATCGGCGGCGTTGTGCAGCCGGCCGGCCCGGTGCGCGTCAAAGTGGCCCGGGTGGGCGAGCGAACCGTGGTGCTGCCGGTGGCCTCGCTGGGGGAAACGCTGAATTTTTCCATGGGCGCCGATGGATTGCTGATGGGTGCGGGGAAGCCAGGCCTTCCGAGAAAATCCGGACGCGTCCGCGTGCAATTGCTGCGGGACCGGCGCGAGATCGAATCGCAGGTGCTGATCGCCGGGTGCGATCCTGCGCTCTACCTGGCAGGGGACTATCTGCGCCGCCGGCCGGCCGCCGGCATGCTGGTCGGCTGGTCCATGGGCAGCGCGGCGGCAATCGAAGCGCTGAAGCGCCGGGACGTCCACATGGCCGGGTTGCACGTCGTCGATGCACGAACGGGAGAAAACAATCTGCCCTATGTGCGACGCAATTTGAAAGGGCAGGATATGACGGTGGTGACCTTTGCGTCCTGGCAGCAGGGCTTGATGGTGAACAAGGGAAACCCGAAACGCGTGCGAGGCGTCGCGGATCTGGTCCGCAAGGGCGTCACCATCGCGAATCGGGAAACCGGGGCCGGAGCCCGGATGCTGCTCGATCAGAAATTGGCCGCTGCCGGTTTGTCCGGCAGGCAGGTGAGGGGGTATCAACGGGTGGCAGGTTCTCATCTGGAAGTCGCGCGGTTGATTGCCGAAGGTCACGCCGATGCCGGCATTGGCACGCCGGCGGTGGCGCAGTTGCGAGGGTTGGATTTCATCGAACTTCAAACGGAACGGTACGACCTCGTGATTCCCACGCCCTATCTGTCGCTTCATCAAGGCGTCGCAGACTTTCTCGACATGATGACGAGCCGTGCCTTCCGCACGGAGGTGGAAGCGCTGGGCGGGTATGACACGCGCGAGACCGGGAAAGTGCAGGCACTGTGAGCATGCGGACGGGCTTGTTCCTCGCCGGTGTGGCGCTCACGTGTCTGTGCTCAGATGGAGCGGCCAGCGCATGGGAGTGGACACCGACTGACGAAGAGATCCAAAGATACCGCAAGAGTTGGAACCCCCTTTCGGAAGGCCCTCTCCTGATTCAATCCGTCGACATTCATCCAAAGGGCCAGCTGTCCGTTCGTCCGTTTGTCTTTTCGCAGATCAGCGAAAAGAGCTTTGGCAATACGCTCTCGCTTCCGAACAACCGGAGGGACGGTCCTGTCCATACCTATTCGGTATCGCCTCTTGTCGTCCTGACCTATGGAGTCACCGATCATGTGGAGGTGGGCGCGGCGGCGTCATGGCAAGCCTTCTGGACCAAGGATTCGGACACGTTCAACAGAGGGAAAGGCGGTCCCTGGACGACGGATACCGGGATGGGAGACATCTCTCTCCAGATGAAATACCGCCCGATTGTTCAGGATCCGGACAGCTCCCGGCCATCCATCACGCTGTACCAGCAGCTTGTGCTGCCGACCAGCCGGTGGGTGACCGGCACCGAGCGTCCGCCGGGAGGATTTGCTCCGCTTGGTCGCCTGCCTGCAACCAGATTCGGTGAGTTGAGCCTGACCGAAGGCGTGACGTTCAGAAAGAATTCTCAACCGTTCCGGGTCAGCGGGGGGGTGTTCTACAGCCACGCCACGCCAGGCAGCGATGCCGGACAAAGCACCTATGTCGGCGACACGATCAACACACGCCTGTCGTTCGAACATTTTCTCGATGATCAGCGGGGATTCGCCTACAACATCGAACTGACCACCGTCAGTACGGCGACCTGGCGGGCCGATGGACACTCGATTAACCGCGGGTCGCTCAGCGGCTCGACCGTCATCGGCATCGAGCCGGCCCTCCAATGGCGCTTTTCAGACTCGTGGGTCGCGGCCGCGGGCGTGCTGTTCACCGTCGCGGGGCAGAACACGGCCGACGCGATCTATCCGAATTTTGCCTTTCGGTGGTTTTGGAACCAGGGGAAAAAAGCTCTGATGCCATAGGGGGCATCTGCGATCATGAAATGGTTCGCCAGTGTTCTCGTGTGTGCGGTTGTCTGCGGAGGCGTAGCTGCTCATGCGGGAGAGATCACCGTGGCTGCCGCGTCCGATTTGCGTTTTGCACTCAAGGAGGCAGCAGACAGGTTCGAACGAGAGACGGGGACGCGCGTGAAAGTTACGTTGGGGTCCTCGGGCAATCTGTTTTCGCAGATCCAGAACGGGGCGCCGTTTGACGCCTATTTTTCGGCAGACATTCGGTACCCTCAAAAGCTGGAAGAATCGGGACAGGCGGTGCCCGGTTCCCTCTATCACTATGCGATCGGCCGTCTTGTGCTGTGGGTGCCGAATCGTCCTGGATTACCGTCGCCGCAACAGGGGCTGCGTCACCGACTGGTGCGCCACGCCACCGCCCGCGAGAGGAACTGAGGCAGGCCATCGATCTTCGCGTCCATTCGCGCTCTTCGCGGTTTCCTCCTGC
>JANOEZ010000550.1:0-1432 GCA_031413335.1 Nitrospirota bacterium | reverse complement strand
ACTCTGATTAACATCGGCAAAAAAGAATCAGCAGTCGCACAGGCGGACGCCACTCCAGCCCGCAAGCTGAAAACCATGCTGTTGTTTCCGCCCGAATGGGTGCCGACGGCGCCGTACCTCGCGCTGCCGAGCCTCACGGCCGTCCTGCGCCAGCACGGGCACGAGGTCATTCAGCGGGACATCAACATCGAGATGTACGATCTGTTCTTCAGCGACACGTTTCTGATCTGGGTCAAAACCCGGATCGCCGGACAACTCCACTCGTTGGAAATGAAGGAAAGGGGCGGCTGGCTGACCGAACAGGAGGTCGGGCAGAAAGCCTGCCTGAAGGCGAAAGCCGGCGTAGACGTGTTTGACTTGATCGAGCGGGTGGAGAAGGCCAAGCGCATCACGCGCAGCGAGGCGTTTTACGATGCGAGTCAGCTCGAGGGAGCGCTGAATATCTTCCGCGAAGTCATGCAGTACATCTCGGCGGCCTATTACCCGGCCTCGTTGGTGTTCTACCCGATGGAGAGCAACCTCGGCTACCGCCCCGGCGTCTCGAAGGAAGTTTTCGCCTGTCTGGAGGACGAGCGGGTGAACATCTATCGCGACGTCTGCCGGCAACTGGTGCTGCCGTCCGTGAGCAAGGAGAAGCCGGACGTGGTGGGCATCTCGATCGGCACACAGATGCAGCTCATGGCCGGGCTGACCTTCTGCAAGATGATCAAAGAGGCCTTCCCGCAGATTCACGTGGTGGTCGGCGGGAATGTCATCACGCGGCTCCAGGAAGAGCTGCCGAAGCAGGAACGGTTCTTCAAGGAAGTGTTTGACTCGGCCATCATGTATGAAGGGGAGCACGCGCTCTTGTGGCTGCTCGAAGCGTTGGCCGGCCAGCGGGACATGGCCTCGGTGCCCAATCTCATGTATCGCGACGCCACCGGGGTCCAGGTCAACAAGGAGATCTATACCGAGAAGACAACCACGCTGCCGCTGCCGGACTTCGACGGCTTTCCGCTCGACAGCTACTTCGTGCCGGTGCGCATCCTGCCGTATCTCGCCACGCGCGGCTGCTACTGGGGCCGCTGCACGTTTTGCGATCACGGGCAGGGGTATTTCGATCAATATCGCGGGATGGCGGCCAACCAGGTCGTGGAGCAGATTCGGGCATTAAAAGAAAAATACGGCTGCGAGCATTTTCTGTTCGCCGACGAATCCTATCCGCCCGCGCTGTTCAAGAAGGTGACGCGCCTGCTGGTGGATCAGAACGTCGGCATCAAGTGGACAACGCTCATTCGATTCGAGGAGTCGTTGGACGAGCAGGACATGGAGATGGCGGCGAAGTCCGGCTGCTGCACGCTCTATTACGGCATGGAGTCCGCCAATGAGCGCGTGCTGGAGCTGATGGACAAGCATGCGAAGAAGTCGGTGATCGAGCGCAAGCTGCAGGAAG